>JAAYBA010000406.1 GCA_012719085.1 Planctomycetota bacterium | reverse complement strand
CAATCTGTCCGTCAACGTCATGCGTCCAAGCCACAACCACATGGCCAAAGGCAACACGATCCGTAACAACGTCTTCATCAACGAAGGCGATCTGCGTCTGACCTGGCCCCGATCGTCCGACTATCGCTTCGAGAAGAACATCCTCTGGGCCACGGGTCGAATCGTGTTCGACAATCGCGAGGGCATCACCACACTGGCGGGCAACATCCTTCACAGCGTCGCCGGCAAGGTAGAATGCAAGAAGCTCGACCAATATTCCCAAACAGGGGAATACCCGATGCAGGCCGATGCCGTCAACGTCCTGGCCGACCCGAAGCTGATCGCCTATCGTGACGGGCAAGTTCAAATCGCGCCCGATTCGCCCGCACACGCCCTGGGCATCGAGCCGATCGACGTCAGCGGTACCGGACCCCGGCCATAGAATCGCCCTTGCCATTGAGAGGTTTCTCTGGACCGGCCATACAGTCTTTTTTGTGAAGGCCTTAACAGAAGCACAGCCGTGCAGTACAGGAGTTGGATCATGGCAGAAGAAGATGGTTCCCGCTGGTCTGAGGCCGCGAGACCCACATCAGGCAGTGGAGTCGAGGTGGACAGCGGGCCACAAACGGAAACCTCTCAGGATGCTCGGAACATGGCGATGCTGTGCCACCTTCTGGGCGTCGTCGGGTTCTTCGCCCCGCTTGTGATCTGGCTGATCGAACGGGACAAGCACCGCTTCGTCGACGAGCATGGGCGCCAGGCGATGAATTACCAGATCTCGGTGTTGATCTACGGCGCCGTCTGTTGGCTGCTGTGCCTGGTCCTGGTCAAGCTCGTGGTGCTGCTGTGGCTTCTGACCTTCGTCCACCTTGTGCTGGTCGTCGTGGGCACGGTCCAGGCCTCCCAAGGTCGCCTATGGCGTTATCCGATCGCCATCCCGTTCCTGAAATGCACGCAGAGCCGATGAACGACGGCCTTTGAGAAGGCCCGTGACGGCCTCGGCGCGCCGCCGGAGCGTCTCGAGATGCTCGGGACGGACCGCCCTGGCGTATCGGACGTTGGCGTATTCAAGATACCAATCCGATATCCCGGCCCAGTCTCGATCCTGATACCCCTCAAGATCGCCATCGTTCGAGCCAGTGGCGACGAGCCGCCCCGCAAAGGCGTGCAGCGTCTCTGACAGCGACCGACGGACGCCGGAGGCCCTGAGTCGGCGATCCATCCGAGCCAGCATCCCGTGCAGAGCGGCAATCGTCGGGTCCGCATCCGGTCGATCTTCCGATCGACGGCGCCGGCGACGCGACAGACCCCACCAGAACGCCAGAATGGACAGCACCACCAGCGTCAGAAAGGAAGCGGTCCCGACGCGGGACATCACAAGCCAGCCCAGAGCCCCCAGCAGACCATACTCGTACAGGGCGTGCAGGAACTGCGCGAGGGAAACGTTGATCCCCTTTCCACCGCCGCCGGCCTGTTCCTCCGCGGCGGCGATCGCCTCTTCGCCCTGCGCCGTCGCCTCGACCGTCACCCAGCGACCCTGCTGCTCGTCCCAGGCCTCGACCCAGGCGTGGGCGTCCATATTGCGGGCGATCCAGGTCTCCGTGCGAGCATCCCGTTCGGTGACGAGGAACCCGACGACGTAGCGCGCCGGCACGCCGGCCAGACGCAGCAGAATCGCCGCGCCGGAGGCAAAGTACTCGCAATAGCCCTTGGAGCCTTCGAGCAGGAAGTAGCTCAATGGCTCCTGGCCATCGGGGATTTCGGGGTCGTATGAATAGGTGTAATTTGTCCGGAAGTGCCTGACGACGGCGTCGATCTTCTCGGCGGTGCTCTCGCAGCCGGCGAAGACCCGGGCCACGAGGGCATCAATGCGCGGATCGAGAGACGACGGCACGTCCAACGATCGGCGAAGCTGCACGTCCTGCGGCGCCCTGTGCCGGCCCGACGACAGATAACTGACGCGATACTTGCGGCCGTTGGGCAATCTCGGCGCGTAGATGACATCGTCGTCGTCGCGCAGCAGAAGCTTGAACGACGCCTCGACATAGGCCAATCCCAGGGGGGCGAAGGCCGCATCGTCGAACTGGAACTCGTGCCGAATCGTCATGGACCTGGCGTCCGCCGCATCGTCTTCGTGCAAGCGAAAGACGTTCATCCGCGTCGCGAAATGCAGGCCGCCCTGTTGCGGAAAGATGGCCTCCTGATAGGACAGATCGAGCCACTGGGACTGGCGGTAGATCTCGAAGACCCGCCCCCGCAGATACCCGGGCATCTCATCGCTCTCGATCGTCAGCGCGGGTGCCGTATCCTGTTCCTCGAGCACCAGAGCCAGGCTCGACAGACGGCCGCTGGTCGTGAAGGCGATCCTTGCGGCATCGCCGGTGCCCAGATCCATGCTGATCACCTGCTTGCCGAACCAGGCTGGCAGGTATTCGAGAAGCTCGACGTGGCGATAGAGAGCCGAACTGATGGCCCACCCGACGTTGCCGGCGGCAACGAGGATCAGTCCGCAGGCGACCCATCGCGGCGAGGTGCGCGTCCGCAACGCCACGGGCGACCCGACCGCCGCCGGGACCGGCGCCGGGTCCGGACCGCCCGTGGTCGCGGCGTAGAGGATCACGAGAATGACCGAGAACAGCTCCAGCAGACGGAAGACGAGGAAGCGGTCCTCCAACAGCAGGACCTGCCCGGCGCAGATCGTGCTGGCGACATGGAAGAGCCCCAGCGAGGCCGGAAGCTGCCGAGGCGACCCGAGGAAGAGCATGAGGATCATCCCGGCCAGGAAGTACCGGGCAACCGTCTGCCAGGCAAGACTCATCGCCTCCTCGTGAGCGACCCAGCCGTGCGGGCGCGTGTAGCTGTAGTGGAGGGCAAAGAAGATCGCCAGGACCAGCATGAGCAGCGATGTGATGATGCGTCTCTCCGGCTTGATATTCCACGTGAACCGCCGCGAGAGACCCAGCAGGCCCAGCATGCCGAGAATGGCCGGATAGGCAATATCCATCGAAACCCACGCGGTCACCACCGAGCTGGTCAAAACCATGACAACAGCAACAGTCTTTTGGGGCTTCATAAGGGTCCCAAGCGGCCGGCCAGGATCTCCTCGGGCGTCCCGACGGACATCACCATCGAGGAGCCCACCCGCACGGTCTCGCCCTTGGGCCGATCGGCGCCGGGGGCAACCACCGTGTACGCCGTACAGCGGCACCGGGCCGCGACGGCCAGTTCCAGCAGATCCGAATACGTTTGATCCCATCTCAACAGAACGAACACCACCTCAGACATACGACGGAAGCGGTTCGCCAGTGCGTCGGCCATTCGATCCCAATCGTAGCGTTCGGCCGGTTCCACCGTCGCCAGAATCTCGTGGACCCGGTCGACGCGCATCGTCCTCGGCCAGGTCGCCAGATCGTGCAGTTCGGCCCCCGCCAGCAGCCAGTCGATGAGGCAGTGCCGCTGGATGGTGAAGGCGATCGATGCGCAGAGAGAAACCGCCGCCTCCAGTTCGGGGATCTCTTGGGCCCCCGACCTGACCTTTGCCGATTCGATGCGGGTGTCCAGCACAAGACCGACATGACTGTCGCTGTCGTTGTGGTACTGCTTGGTGGCCGGAACCGACAGGCGGGCCCAGGCGCGGGTATCGATGCGTCGTGGCGAGTCGCCGGGCAGAAAGGGACGGTTGCCGGCGTATTCGGGCGACACCTCGGCCCGGCCGGCGGACCCGGACAGGCCGTACCGGCTCTCCGCCGCCAGGTGCGAAAGACGCATCTGCAGTCGATAGAACACCGGCCGCACGGTGAGCGTCTGACGGTCTTTTCGGACGCAACTGAAACGCAGAAGGTTGAAGGGAAAGCTGGACTCGCAGATCGGCAGCGGGATCAGATGGCTGCCGCGCCGGCCGGCCCGCACCGTGGCGACCACCTGCACCGATTGGCCCGGCCCAAGGCGAGCGATCGTCTCGGGGCCGCCGACCTGCTCGATCGTGGCCGGCAGGCCCGCCAGACGTACGGACAGGTCATAGGCCGGGACGCGCGCCACATTCCTGATCGCGTAGCGAAACTGCGCCTCCTGACCGGCGACCACGTGATCGGGAAGATGCGCCGTCACGTCGACTCGGGGCCGCAGAACAAAGCCGACGACCAGCACGGTGAGCATGACGACGACCAGGGCCGAGAGGACGCCGAACGCCGGAACGATCTGCGCGGCCAGGCCGAAGAAGATCGTCCCGAGCAGCAGCATCCGTCCGGGCTCGGTCGGAGCAAGACGCATTCTCGCACGGGTTGCGGCCATAGATGGCACCTCACACCGGGACCTTGATCCGCCCGACGATCTCGGCGACGACCTGCGGGGCCGTCACACCGCTGTGCTGGGTCTTGGCCGTCAGCAGGATGCGATGCGGCAGCACATGCGGAATCACCCACGCCACATCGTCGGGGATCACGAAATCCCGATTCAGAGCATAGGCCCTGGCGCGAGCGGCCCGCGAGAGCATCAGGGTCCCACGCGTGCTGACGCCCAGTTCGAGCCGGTTGTCGTGCCGCGTCGCATGCACGATCTCGACGATGTACTCGAGGATCGCGTCATCGACGTGCACTGAGGCCACCTCCTCCTGGATTCGGCGGACCTGTTCGAGACTCAGCACCGGCTCGATCCCTTCGAGCGGCTCGTGGTTGGCGTGCGACTTGAGAATATCGACCTCGACCTCGGCCGACGGGTAGCCGATCGCCAGACGGACCAGGAAGCGGTCCAACTGCGCCTCCGGCAGCGGATAGGTCCCGTGGAACTCAATGGGGTTCTCCGTGGCGATCACCATGAAGGGCCTGGTCAGCGGTCGGCGCTGCCCCTCGATCGTCGTCTGGTTCTCGTTCATCGCTTCCAGCAGGGCCGACTGCGTTCGGGGCGAGGCCCGATTGATCTCGTCGGCCAGCAGAATGTTGCAGAAGATCGGGCCCGGGTCGAATCGGAAATCGCCGCTGACCGGGTTGTAGATCGACGAACCGAGGATGTCGGCCGGCAACAGATCGGGCGTGAACTGAATCCGCCGGTATGCGGCGTCGATGCTCTGTGCCAAGGCCTTGGCCAGCGTGGTCTTGCCGACGCCCGGCACGTCTTCGATCAGGACCGACCCGCCCGCCAGCAGCGCGACGATCATCACGTCGAGGCTGTCGCTCTTGCCCAGAATGACGCCTGCGAGGTTCCGCTTCAGCGGCGTGACCTGTGCATTCTCCATTCGCTCGGTCGCCAAATTGTGTCCCCCTATGTGCAGTGCAGGTTCCCACAGCCATCGATCAGCATGCATTATACCGCTCGAACGCACCGAGAACAAGCGTGCCGGCCTCAATCTGAAAAAGGGACTTCTTGCAACCGGATGGATTCTGCCGTACTATGGTGGGCGAGCAGGTGCGTATCCGTGCGCGTCTCGGCCGGGCCGAGACCGCTGCCGACTTAACGATGTGGGCTGCTGGGAGGTATTCTCATGAGATGGTGCAAGATCTTCGCGTCGTTCGTAGTCACAGGCATCATGCTGACGGCCCTGATGGGCTGCGGTCAGTCGCCCGAAGAAAAGGTGACGGAGTTGTCCTACAGCGTATTCTTCCCGCCGACGCACATTCAGTGCCAGACGGCCGAGGCCTGGGCCGCCGAGATCGGCAGGCGCACGAACGGGCGGGTCAAGATCACCATCTATCCCGGCGGCACGCTGACCAATGCCCCGCAATGCTATGAGGGCGTCGTCAGCGGCGTCTCCGACATCGGCATGAGCTGCTTCGCCTATACGCGCGGACGCTTCCCCCTGCTCGAAGGACTCGATCTGCCCCTGGGCTACCCCAACGGCATGGTGGCCACGAAGGTGGCGACCGAGATGACGCACAAGTACCAGCCGGCGGAAGTCAACGACGTGCACGTGCTGTACGTCCACGCGCATGGGCCGGGCATCCTCGCGACGCGCAAGCCGGTGCGCCAACTGGAGGACCTGGCGGGCATGAAGGTCCGTGCCACGGGCCTGTCCTCCAAGATCGTCCAGAGCCTGGGCGGCACCCCGCTGGCGATGAGCCAGGGCGAAACCTATGAAAGTCTCCAGAAAGGCGTCGTCGAGGCCACGTTCTGTCCCATCGAGACGCTCAAAGGCTGGAAGCAGGGCGAGGTCATCACCCACGTCACCGAGACCTCGGTCATCGGCTATACGACGGCGATGTTCGTGGTGATGAACAAGAGCGTCTGGGAGGGCCTGAGCCCCGAGTTGCAGAAGGTATTCACCGACGTGAGCAGCGAATTCGTCGGCAAACACGGTCAGGCGTGGGACCAGGCCGATCGGGAAGGCGCCGCGTTCATCGAAGAACTCCAGCGCGAGGTGATCACGCTGGACGCGGCCGAGCAGCAGCGCTGGCAGGCGGCGGTCCAACCCGTCCTCGACGAGTACGTCAAGGCCGCGGCCGAAAAGGGCCTGCCCGGCCAGCAATTCCTCGACGACCTGCGGGCGGCGATTGCGAAACACTCGGAAGCGACTGGACAGTAGGTGATGGAACCTGGATTTCCCAGATAGATGGTGTCATGCAACCAGGATCGCGATACCACCGTGGCCTAACAGGCCATTTACGCTGGTCTGGCTGTCTGACGTGAAGCCCCAGCATTTGAGATCATCATTCTGTGGAAGTAAGTAGGAAATCGCGCGCCAGGTAGAAAGGACGGTGAGGAATGGCAAGCCGAAGTCGCATGGGTCGGATGGGCCGACTGGCGTACCTCTGCAATCTGCTGCTAATCTTTGCCATCAGTCTTTTCCTTTGTTTTCTCACGTATGAGAAGCAAGACTTGGCGATAGTTTTTTTGCCCTTGGCTATTTGCCTGCCTGTTTGGATGATCTCCTGTCACGTCAGACGTTGGCATGATTTGGGCATGTCCGGTTGGCATGTCCTCCTGTTACTGATTCCCATCGCAAACATATTCATCTTGTTCTATCTGCTGATTGCTCCTGGAGTGGATTCACCACCTATCGATAGCGGCTATCCCAGACGAGACGCCGCCCTCAAACATGATGTTCTTCCTGGAGTGGATTCACCGACTATCGCTGGCGGCCATAGCGATGTGCCTCCAATGAACGCGATCTGGCGGGCATTCAGGCTTGTGGTGTACGTTCTCGCGATCCTCTCCGGCCTCAGTGTGCTGGGGATCATGCTGGTCACGTGCGCCGACGTGATCCTGCGCCTCAGGTGGATCAATCGCCCGTTCGTGGGCGCTTATGACATCGTCAAGATCCTCGGGGCGCTGAGCCTGGCGACGTCGCTGCCCTACACCACGGCGGTCAAGGGCCATGTGGCGATCGAGTACTTCTTCCACAAGCTCAACCGTCGTGGGCGGATCGCGGTCGACAGTGTGATGCGCCTGCTGACGATGGTCCTGTTCGCCTTTCTCGCCTGGCGCAGCGTTCTCTACGGGCTCGATTTTCGCCGGACCGGGCAGGTCAGCCAGACCCTCCAGTTTCCGGTCTTCTGGGTCCCGTACGTCATCGGTTTCTGCTGTGCGATCGTCGTGCTGGTGGTCGGACACAGCCTCCTCCATCCGAACCGGGAGATGATCAAACCATGACGCCGATCCAGATTGGCATTCTCGGTTGCCTTTGTCTGCTCATCCTGCTGGCGGCCAGTCTGCCCGTGGCATTCGCGATGGCCGTCGTCGGGTTCGTCGGGTTCGCGGTGGTCCGCACCCCCCAGGCCGCGATGAGCATGATTACGATGGACCTGTACGACACGTTCAGCTCGTACGGCCTGACGGTCGTCCCGCTGTTCGTGCTGATGGGACAGGTGGCCTTTCACGCCGGGATCAGCCGGCGTCTGTTCAACGCCGCCTATCACTGGCTCGGCGCCCTGCCGGGCGGTCTGGCCATGGCCACGGTGGGCGCCTGCACCGCCTTCGGCGCGATCTGCGGGTCGGGACCGGCCACCGCCGCGACGATGGCTTCGGTGGCCCTGCCCGAGATGAAGCGATACAAGTACAGCATGGAACTCGGCTGCGGGGCCGTCGCCGCCGGCGGCAGCCTGGGCATGCTGATCCCGCCGAGTGTGGTCTTCATCGTCTATGCGATCATGACCGAACAATCGGTGGGCAAGCTGTTCATTGCGGGGATCGTTCCGGGCCTTTTGATCGCGTTGCTGTTCTGCCTGACAATCTACATAAGTTGCCGTCGGCGGCCGCAGCTCGGTCCCGCCGCCCCGCCGACGCGCTGGGCCGCCAGGTTCGCCTCGCTGACGGGCGTCATCGAGACCCTGGTGCTCTTTATCGTGGTCATGGGCGGCATGTTCGCCGGGTTCTTCACTCCCACCGAGGCGGCGGCCATCGGTGCGGCCGGCACCCTGGTGATCGCCCTGGTCAAGAGGCAGTTGACCATCCACAAGGTAATCCGCTCGCTTCAGGAGACCGTCCGCACCTCGTGCATGGTCATGATCATCGTCACCGGGGCCGTCATCTTCGGCCGATTTCTGGCGGTAACGCGGATCCCCTACGAACTGGCCTCGTTCCTGGCGAACCTGCCCCTTCCCGGCTGGGGCGTTATGGGCCTGATCATCCTGTTCTACCTTCTGGCCGGCTGCTTCGTCGATGCCCTGGGCCTGATCCTCCTGACGATCCCCATCTTCTACCCTGTGGTCCTCCAGCTCGGCTACGATCCGATCTGGTTCGGCGTGATCATCGTGGTCGTCACCCAGATGGGCGTGATCAGCCCGCCGGTGGGCGTGTGCGTCTACGTGGTCAGCGGCATCGCCCGCGACGTGCCCTTGCAGACGGTCTTTCGCGGGGCCCTGCCGTTCCTGGCGGCCCTGATCGTTGCGGCGATCCTCCTGATCGCCTTCCCTCGACTGTGCCTGTTTCTGCCGGAGATGGTCAGATAGACAGAACGCCCCTGCTCGGGCCGTTCGGGAGGCATGTGGACAATGGACCCGCTCAACTCAGGTGAAACGACGTTCTCCCAGATCCTCTTTTGCACCGACTTCTCGGAGAATGCGGATTTCGCCTTCTCCTTTGCGGTCGATGCCGCCAGCCGACGGCCCGGGTGCGGGCTGTACCTGCTCCACGTGATCCCCGAGTCCGAGGCCCAGTTCTGGAAGACGTACATCTATGAGGTGGACGACGTCGATGCCAAGGCCCGGCGTGCCGTCGACGAGAGGATCGAGACGTATCGTTCGAAACTGCCCGAGCACATCGAGCTGAACGTCGAGATCCGCATCGGCAAGGACCACCAGGAGATCCTCGCCTTCGCCCGCGAGCACCAGGTCGATCTGATCGTCATGGGACGACAGGGACGCGGGGCGCTCCAGAAGGCCCTGTTCGGCAACGTCACCGAGAAGGTCGTCCGCAAGGCCGACTGCGCCGTCCTCGTCGTCCCGCTGAGCTATCGCGACAGACGACGGATGCCCTGAGCGGCACGGAGACGCTCCGAAGGCGCCAAAAAAAAAGAGGTCCCCGTCCAAAGACAGGGACCTCGTCGATATCCGCCGCAGATGGCATCTGCCGGACCAGTCGTCTGCTGTCAGTAGCCCAGACGACCCCACGTCGCAATCTGCAGCCTGTGCAGATCTTCGCGATCCTCGTCCGATTGCGGTGCACGATCACCACCCGAGTGCGCCTTCTGTTGGGCCTTGCCGTACTTGACCGTATCGGAGCCTCGCCACTTCCAGTACTCGACGTGGCCGTCGGCCATCGAGCAGTTCGTACCGTCGCCGTGCCGCACCGGGGCGTCATCCCACCAGGTTTCCTGCGCATAGTGCACGGCGTAGCTGTCGGGCGTCACCCATCCCTCGTCAATGAAGACCATGCGATAGGCCGGGCCGGGGCTGATGATCTCGTCGACGCGCCGCAGCCATGTGACGGTCTTGCCAACGCGGGTCCCCACGCTTCCCGTGACGGTTCCCGTTCTCGACAGCCCGTTCACCGAATCCATCGCCGCATAGGTCAGCAACTCACCCCGCGTGCCGGTCGGGCAGCGATAGGGGCCTGTGTCCCGGATGTAGGCGAAAAGGGCGCCTTTCTTGATGCCGTCCTTCTGCAACTCCTCGTCCAGGATCATACCGGTCGCATAGTTGTCGTGCCAGCACTTGCCCACCCAATAGGGCCCTTGTGACCCAACCGTACTGTCGATACCGCCCGCGCCGTTGACGATCTTGCCGTCGTTCTCGTCGGCATACATCAGCCAGGCAAGCGTCAACTGCTTGAGGTTGGCCATGCACGCCGCCCGTCGGCCCTGCTCGCGGGCGCGACTCAGTGTCGGCATCAGAATGGCCATCAATATCGCGATGATGGCGATGACCACCAGAAGCTCGATCAGTGTGAAACCCTTCGCTCTTTTATCCATCGTTCTGCTCCTACCCGTGTCGCTGATCTTAATCTACGGCCCAACCACTCCGGCCACACGCCGTGCACCTTCGCACGCCTTTGACTCCATTCCGTCCTGATTAGTAGTCCTTGTACTTGGCCATCCATTGAGGCCACGAACTCGGATCGACGCTCCCGGCCAGCGTCCGCGGGCCGTTGACGTTGTATGTCTGGTGCCACTTCAGCGTCCAAAGCTCCTTGAGGCCGACCGGACGAACCGACCAGTCGGAGAAGAGAATATTGACGAAACCATCGTGCCGGTCGACGCAGACGCGGTTCATCTCATTGGTGCCCGGCGTATCACCGGGTCCGGCGTCCGTCTCCGGGGGCTGATCGGTCTCCAACGGCCAGAAATCCACCCACCAGCCGCCCGCGAACACGGGCACGCTATTGGCGTTCTTGCTCGGCGGTCGGCCCCAGTGCCGTGGCCGGCCGAGCGCATCGGCGTCGGCACGTCCCCAGGCGCTGGTCTTGGAGCCTCTGGCCTCGCGAACATTCAGAATCCAGCCGTTCAGGCCGTAGCTGCCAACATCATCACCAACCTGCCAGGCGGTATACGACCATCCACCTGCGGGAATTCCGCCCGTGGGCCGAGGCTTGGTCGCCTGCGGGCACAGCCACATCTTGATGTCCTTGGAGTAGGGTCGCATCGTGATCCGCCAGTACGCACCGGAACCCACATCAGCGGTGCTGCCGCTGACTTCGCCGGTGAAGAATTTCCCGTTGTTCTCCTCGCAATAGAGGGCGAACGCCAGACCCCACTGCTTCAGGTTGGCCAGACAAGTGACTTTTCTGGCCTGCTTCCTGACGCGGCTCAGCGCCGGCATCAAGATCCCCATCAGCACCGCGATGATCGCGATGACCACCAGAAGTTCGATCAGTGTAAAGCCCTTGCGTCTACTGCCCATGACCCTTTCCTTCTCCTTGGCCTCTCCAGACGCTACAAAGAACGACCTACCTCTGCTGAACAGAGCACGGCCTCCACGGTTCGTACAGACTCACCCCGGCGAGAATCACCCCACCGCCGCAGAGTGCAGACGCCCGCAAAAACTACACACTTGATGCGCGAGCATCCCCGTCTGTTCCGTCTTTCTTGTCCCCATCCGCGACCGACGCTTCATCGGCAACCTCTGAGCAGGACCACCCCCCTGACCAGCCATGCGTACACGCCGAACGGGGACCCAATATCACCAGAACACGTCAATTGTACCGCCAGATCGCGTTTGTGTCAAGAATCCAGAGCCCATTTATAGGACAAAACCGTCTTTTCCGGCCGAGGCAGCCCCCCTGATCCGCCCGGAACCACCCCAAGGGCCCGGCCATCCCTCGCAGTTGCCGCAGACTTCCAGTGAGGCCCCAATAGGCGTCCGTCTCGCGGGCCCGGCCTACAACACGCCCTTTTTCAGGATGATATTGGCGTAGAGGGCCTTTTCGCTCGTTGCGACCACGGCGTAGGCCTGCTTGGCCCGCTCGTAGAAGGCAAACCGCTCGACGAACTCGAAATCCGAGAATTTTTCCCCGCTGGCGACCACGATCTGGCGGTACCGCTCCCAGATCGTCGGCTGGGTCTTGTCGCCCGGGACGACCGCCATCAGGGCCACCGGCCGCTCGACGTAGATATCCAGCGGCAAGAACTTCAGGATCGCCTCCAACAGCGGCGGCACATCGTGCCCGTCGCAGCGGAGCAGTCGTTGCGCGATGCCGGCGGCGGGAAAGTTGCCGTCGGCCAGCACGATCTCGTCGCCGTGGCCCATCTCCATCAGGACCTTCATCAACTCCGGACCGATCACCGCTGGGACGTTCTTGAGCATGGCATTCCTTTCTTCAAGCGACGGCATTTGACGTTCGTTCGCGCGACCCGCCCGTGAAGTATAGAACACCATTCTCGGATTTCAAGTCATCAATAGTTGACAGCCCGCATCGATCGGTCTAAGATACGGCCCCGTTGGCTATCTGGGTTGGGGCGTGTGGCCGCAACGGGGTCTTGTCTTTTCCAATGTGAACAGCCACTCGGGCCAAATGACTGTTCACGCGTGCAAGTTCGAGCGACGGTGAAAATCGTAGTCTGTATACCGGCGAGGTACGATTCGACCAGGTTCCCCGGGAAGGTTCTCGCCCAAGACACCGGCAAATTTCTCATCCAGCACACCTACGAGCGGGCCTGCAAGGCCGGTCTGCCTCAGAGAGTCATCATTGCCGCCGACGATGGACGGGTCGTCCGGGCGGCCGAAAGCTTCGGAGCCCCGTGCGTGCTGACTCGGGCCGACCACCAGAGCGGCACCGACCGCATCGCCGAGGCGGTCGCCGATCTGGACGCGGACATCGTCGTCAACGTCCAGGGCGACGAGCCGGAAATCGACCCGGACCACATCGACCTCCTGGCCCGGCTCCTCGTCGAGAACCCCGACGTTCCCATGGCGACGCTGGCGACCCCGCTACGCCTGCGCGAGCAGGTCGCCGATCCCAACGTCGTCAAGGTGGTGGTTGCGTCGCTCGTCGCTGGTCGCTCGTCGCTCGACAACAGAAGCGTAGCGGGCGCCGCGGCGGCGCGGGCGATCTATTTTTCGCGCAGTCCGATCCCCTACGACAGAGATAAGGGCGGCATCGGTCCGGCCGCCAACTACCTGCGGCACATCGGCATCTATGCCTACCGCAAGGGCTTCCTGCTGCAACTGGCGACCCTGCCGCAGACGCCTCTGGAGAGGACCGAAAAGCTCGAACAGCTCCGCGTCCTCGAGAACGGCCACGCCATCCTCGTCGGCACAGTCGAGCACACCGCCGAAGGCATCGACACCCCCCAGCAATACGCCGCCTTCGTCCAACGATACCGCAAGCAGAATACCAACGACCCGACCCATGACACCCCAGCATCCCAAGGACAGGATTCCAATGACTGACAGCAAAGAACTGCTGACGAAACTCAGTGACGCCTCGACGGAGAGCGAGTTCTTCTCGCCCATTCCGAAGGGCTACAAGAAGGGCAAGACCAAATACGTGTTCGTCATGGGCACGGTGATGAGCGGGCTGGGCAAGGGGATCTTCTCCTCGTGCCTGGCCAAGCTGCTCCAGGACAAGGGCCTGAAGGTCGCGCCGATCAAGCTGGAGGGCTACCTCAACATCGACTCGGGCACGCTGAATCCGTTCCGGCACGGCGAGGTCTTCGTCCTCGACGACGGCATGGAGACCGACATGGATCTGGGCACGTACGAGCGGATGCTGGACCTGGACCTGAGCCGGGCGAATTTCGCTACCAGCGGGCAGATCTTCAGCAGCGTGCTCAACAAGGAGCGGCATGGCGATTACCTCGGCCGGGACGTTCAGATGATCCCGCACGTCACCGGTGAGGTGAAGCTCAAGCTGCGACAGCTCGCCGCCGAGAGCAAGGCCGACGTCGTCTTCGTCGAGATCGGCGGCACCGTCGGCGACCTCGAGAACGCCTACTACCTCGAAGCGATGCGCGAGCTGGCCTACGAGGAAGGGCCCCACAGCAGTTGCTTCGTCGCGCTGACGTACATCCTCGAGCCGCCGGCGTTGGGCGAGCAGAAATCCAAGGCCGCTCAGCTCGGGATCAAGCAGGTGATGCAGCTCGGCATCCAGCCGGACATCATCGCGTGCCGCGCGACGAATCCGGTCAACGAAAAAGCCCGGCAGAAGATCAGCATTTACAGCAACGTCCCGTTCGAGCGCGTCGTCAGCCTGCACGATTCGGCCAGCATCTACATGATCCCGTCGATGCTGCGCGAGCACGGGCTGGACTTCGAGGTGCTGCGCCTGCTCAAGATCGAGGACCGCATCAACCTGCGGCACGAACGGAAGGCCTGGGCCAGATGGTGCGACTTCACCGACAAGATCGGCATCGCTCGGTACAAGACCACCATCGGCATCACGGGCAAGTATACCTCCGTCCGCGACAGCTACGCCTCGATCATCAACGCCCTGGAGCACGCGGGGATCGCCCTGGGCTGCGACGTGGGCATCGAGTGGATCGACACGACGGACATCACCGACAAGAACGCCGCCGAGCGTCTGGCGAGCGTGGACGGCATCATCGTGCCCGGCGGGTTCGGTACCCGCGGCGCCGAAGGCAAGATCGCCTGCGTCCGCTATGCCCGCGAGAACGACCTGCCCTATCTGGGCCTGTGTTTCGGGTTCCAGATGGCGGTGATCGAGTTCGCGCGGAACGTCTGCAAAATCAAGGGCGCCGGCAGCACCGAACTGGACCCGAAGTGCGCCGAGGCGGTCATCGACATCCTGCCCGAGCAGAAGAAGATCGAGGGCCTGGGCGGCAACATGCGTCTGGGCGGGCGCGACGTCGAGATCAAGCCGGAGACGGTGGCCTGGAATCTCTTCGGTCGCAAGGATTCGGTCCGGATGCGATTCCGCCATCGTTACGAAGTGGACCCGAAGTACATCGAGGCACTCGAAGCCGGCGGCCTGGTCTTCTCCGGCAAGGCACCCGACCAGCCGATCATGCAGATTCTCGAACTGCCCGACCATCCGTTCTTCATGGGGACCCAGGCCCATCCGTGCCTGACGAGCCGCCCGCTGCGGCCCAGCCCGATGTTCGTCGGACTCGTCGCGGCCGCCACCAAACGCCGCCACGCACAGGTCGATCTGCCCGACTGCATCGAAGCCGTCAAACAGGTCGCCGGCCTCGCGGAAGCCTGTTGACCGAAGAGCAAGCAGATCTCATATCAGAATACGAGCGTCATGACGCACCACGTACTCGGCGAATCCGCCCCGAGGTGGATTGTCCAATGCGGATGCGGGGAACAGATGGGCCTCCACGTCCGATCCCGCTTCTTCCATGACCATAGCCATGGCCTCGGCGCGCTTCTGGATGTCCCAATGCTCGACCCCCTCGACGAACGCAGCTACGTCGATGTCGCTCCACGCGTCGGCCGTGCCTTCGACGTGTGAGCCGAAGACATAGGCGGCGCGAACCGCGCCCAGTCGGGCCAGTATCACTGCGGCCGCCAGTGCTCGGCGTCCTATTTCAGCATCGAGAGTACCCACTGTACTGTCTGCTCCGCCCTTCTGAGAACGCTGCCTGCAAGTTCTCGGGATATGGTTGAGCCCGCCGTTCGGACCTCCTCGGGATAGCGAGACTGGATGTAGTAGGCCGAGAGCTCGCCGAGAAACCGTCTGTGTTCGGGATTCGACGGGATCCCTGCCACCTCCGCGAGACGTAGCAGGTTATGCACCCGTGGAGGCAGTTCACCGGTCTTCTTGACGATCACCGCCTTCAACGCCTTCTCCGCTGCTTGCTGACAGCAGAACAGCACATTAAAGATAGCGATCTGACGCCAGCATGGCCCTCGCCGTATCAAGATCGTACTGGGCCTGCTCAACCCAACCTTGCTCCGTTTCGCCCATGCATGGCTCCCATGCCTTCACTGAATAGCACAATAAGGTTACGATAACAGCGCTGCCTGGAGGAATCAACAGCGATATGGGGGACATGATCTCCCCCGTCAATGGGACCGATAAGACGTTGTAGATACCGAGACTGCAGAGCGGCCCCACGGGGGCCACCGGTCACGCGGGTGGGTCGAATTTGTAGCCGATTTCGCGGAGGGTGTGGATGTACACGGGGTTGTGGGGATCGGGCTCGATCTTGTTGCGAAGGGTGGTGACGAAGCGGTCGATCGTGCGCGGGCCGGAGATCGAATCATAGCCCCAGACGAGATTGAGGATCTCATCGCGGCTCAGCGCCCGTCCCGGCTTTCTGAGGAACAGCTCCAGCAGGCGGAACTCCTTGGGCGACAACTTGATCTCCTCCGGACCGCGGGTCAGCTTGCGGGCGGCGATGTCCAGCGTGCAGTCGCCGAACCGATAGACCTCCGGCTCGGTCGAGCGCGTCCGCCGCAACAATGCCTCAACGCGGGCCAGCAGCTCCTTGATGCTGAACGGCTTGGTGACGTAGTCGTCAGCCCCGAGGTTCAAGCCCAGAACGATGTCGGATTCCTCGCCCTTGGCCGTCAGCATGATGATGGGCATATCGAGCTTCTCCTTGCGGATCAGCCGGCAGACTTCGTAGCCGTTGATCTTCGGCAGCATCAGGTCCAGAAGGATCAGGTCGGGCCGGGCATCCAGCGCCGCGTTCAGACCGGCCTCGCCGTCCTCGGCCGTCAGAACGCGATAGTTGTGAAACTCGAAGTTGTCCTTGAGACCCCGCAGCATCGTGGGGTCGTCCTCAACGATCAGGATGGTTTCCATAAGCAGTAGAATCTAACATGCCAAATTTGTCGGATGGGCTTCAGCCCGGGCCGTATCTCACACGTGACACTTGGTCCCTTCTCCGGTTCCGATGTTCGTCAACACCCCGGCGTCAAATCGGTATCCCACCCGGCCAACCGCTTCGATAAGAGGCGGGTGCGTTCGATCGGATTCGATCTTGTCGTTCAATACGGCGACCGTTTTGTCGATGTCTCTTGTGGAGATGAAATGCGAGTAGCCCCACACCGCCGTGCGGATTTCGTCCTTGGACAACGGGCAGCCCGCCTTCTGCAGGAACAGCCGCAGCATCCTGAACTGTCCCGGCGTCAGGGGAATGTCCTGGCCTTGCCGTTGGAACGTGGCGGCGCGCACATCGAGGCGACAGTCGCCGAACTCGTAGACCATCGGCGCGCCCATCCTGCGACGTCGCATGAACGCATTGGCCCGCGCCAGCAGTTCGCGGATACTGAACGGCTTGCGGACGTAGTCGTCGGCGCCGACGTCCAGGCCCAGCACGACGTCGCTGTCGCGGTCTTTGGCCGTCAGCATGATGATCGGCATGTCCAGGTCCTTTTCGCGAATGCCCGAGCAGACTTCGTAGCCGTTGATTCCCGGCAGCATGACATCCAGAATAACCAGATCGGGCTGCTCCTTCAACGTCGTTTCCAGACCCTGTGGCCCGTCGCAGGCGGTGAGCACGTCGTAGCCGGTCATTCGGAAGTTGTCTTCGAGGCCCCGCATCATCGCCGGGTCGTCTTCTACGATCAGTACCGTTGCCATTCGGGATTTCCTTTCCGCCTGCGGTTCAGCCCTTCGCGGGCAGGGTGACGGTGAACGTGCTTCCGTGGCCCAGCCGGCTTTCGACGCGGATCGTTCCGCCGTGGGCGTCGATGATGAACCGGGCGATGCTCAGGCCCAGACCGCAGCCCTCGGCGCGGCGCGACAGCGTGCGGTCGGCCTGATAGAACCGCTTGAAGATCCGCTTAACGGACCGACGCGGGACGCCCACGCCGTCGTCCGAGACGGCAAAATGCACCGAATGATCCTGGCTCGTGACACGCAGCACGATGCGCTTCTCGTCGCGAGAGTACTTGTAGGCGTTGTCCAGAAGGTTGACCAAAACCGTGACCATCGCATCGGGATCGGCCGTGACGTCGGGAAGGTCCTCGGCGATCTCCACCTCGAAATGGCAGGAGGGCTTGTCGAACCTGGTGCGGACCGCCTCGGCCGCGTTGTGCGCGATGACAGCCGGAGAAACCCGCTGCATTTGAAACGCCTGCTTGTTTCGCTCCATCCGCGAGAAGGTCAGGAAGTTGTCGATCAATCGGCTGAGCCGCCCGTTCTCCTTCGAAATCAGTTGCAGGTAGTCGGTCACCTGCTGCTGGTCCCGATAGTGGCCCTCCAGCAGCGTATCGACGAGGACGCGCATCGAGGCCAGAGGCGTCTTGAGCTCGTGCGTCACCGTGGCGATGAAGTCGTTTCTGAGCCGGTTGAGCTTGACCTGCTTGCCGATGGACCGGGCGGCGACCGCGCCGCAGATGAGGATCAACAGAATCACGAGCGTGCCCGTCCAGGTATAGACCGCGATGCGCTGCCCGGCAGCCCGGTCGAGCACGTCCCCTTCGCGGAAGAACAGCTCGATCCGCCAGTTGGGCAGGTACACGCCGATCGGTCCGGCGACAAACGGCTCGGTTCGAGGTTCGTTCGGTCCGACGATCAGCCGGCCGGCGTCGTCCGTGATGCGGCATTCGACGGCGTCCGTCTGAAAGCTGCCGATGAATTCGCCCAACGCCGCACGCACCATCTGCCCCGAGAGCAGGGCAAAACAGACCGAACGCTCGGACCTGTGAAGAAGGCCGTAGGCGTCGTTGTCCGCCGCTTCCAGCGGCTGCAATCGGTTCGGTTCCCATGCGTCGAGGTCGCTCGACGTTGCGAAGCGGTCGGCCAACGCCAAAGATCGTGCCTCGAACTCGACCAGTCTCTCCAGCGGCGCGCCGCCGATCTGCAGTCGGCGCGATTGGAGCCGCGGGCTCTGGCCGGCGATGTCCATTGCCTTGCGTGCGAGGAACAAGTTCTGATCGGCCGGAAGTGACACACCCGCCGGGTTCGGCTGATAGAGCATCTCGAGGAGTCCGACGAACGTCTCTTCGAGCCGTTCGTCGTATTGCCTTCGATCGCGCATCCAGCCGAGCATGAGCAACCGGGCGTTAGCGACCCGCGAAAGGACCCCGACGTCGGCGCCGTCGGCCAGCGCACTGAAGGCGACCTGCCGGCACACACCGATGGCCTCAGCCGTCCGGTCGAGCTTGGCCAGGCAGCGGGCCTGTCCGATCAGGGCGTCGAGCAGGCCGCGATCATCGAGAGGCGGGGCCTTGCCGACCCACTCAGCCAGACGCCGGCGATAGCCTGACGCCGACAGCGCGTGCTGCTCGTAGCGCTCGGCGGCCCCGGCGTAGTCGCGATCGACGAACTCCAACTGCCAGGCATCCGCCAGGACATCGGATGGGCCGCCGTCCTGATCGGCCTCGGTCGAAAGCACGGGATACAGACGCCGGCCCGATGAGTCGTACGTCAGCAGCGCATCGCAGCCACCCTGGGCGACGATCTCCGCCAGACGACGATATGGATGAGCGTCGTCGTCCTCGAGCCGTCGGCAGCGCCGGGCCCAGTCGTCATCAGCCTTGCGCCGCGCCTTGTCGAGCTGGTCGGTATGGAACAGGACGAGCTTCTGGCGGATCACGAAGCGCTCGTTGTCGATCGCCTCTTTCATGAACCAGAGCAGACAGACGGTGGGCAGCACCACTGCCACTGCCAGCAGCGATACCGCCCACCGATACTGGCCGGAATCCGCGTTGAGCTTCAGCCGTCTTCGCACAGGCGTCCTCGTTCATTCAGACCCGTGGTCATTGGCCCGCCAGCCTCGCAATCGCCCCGGCGTCGAGGCCATGGTTGTAGAGGCGGACCTCATCGATCATCCCGTTCCAGAAGCGATCCTGCATATCGGTGTTCGCCCCGATCTGAACGCGCACATCGTTGGTGTTGACAATACCTGTTGCTTCTTGGGATGCATCCAGGACGCCGTCGATATAGAGGGACATCCTCGCACCGTCGTAGACGCCGGCAACGTGGTGCCACCGACCCGGCACAATGGCCCGCGTCCCGAAGAGGCTGCCATAGTCATTGCCGCCGGGGATATCGAGACCCGTACAGGCAAATTCGAGCGTGTTGGCTTCATTGTTTCGCTGAATGCGCCATGCGTTGTCACCCTTGGTGACGATGGCCTGCCACGGCCTGTCGAATTGGTTCACATTGATCCACGCGGCTACGGTGACGCCGCCCATGAAGTCAAAGGAGGATTCGTCGGCAACATCAAGGAAATCACCGTCGCCGCCGAGCGCGATTGCGCCGCCGATCTTGCCGCCGGTCGGCTGCCACGTCGGATCGCCCGGGACAGTCGCAGGGCGACCGTTGCCGGAGCTGTCCGCCGCGGTCCTGCCGTCCTTCTCGTCCAGCTTCCACCAGGCGACCAGGCCAAGCGGCTGGGCGACGCCGAAGGCCCGGGTGTTCTGCCAGGCGTCGTCCTGCACGGCGTTCCAGGCGATCTTGGAGTTGCGGTCGCCGCCGCCGTCGTCGTCGTTGACCTGCACATCGAACCCGATGGTCGTACCGGCCGACGGGGTCGCGCCCAGCATGGCCCAGGGGAATCGGACCTCCAGGCGGTAGCCGGCGTCGGTCCCGGCGAAGGCGAACTCCACACCGTCGGTCTTTTCATGTTTCGACTCGCCCATGACCGGCGAGCTGGGGTGCCATTTGAAGTAGTACTGATAGTCGTTGTCGCCATAGGCCCCCAACCGGCGGTTGTCGGCGCTGAGGAAGATCTCCACGCCGTCGTCGAGCCAGAACTCGGCGGAATCGCTGCGCAGGTCGTCGTCGGCGACCTCGACCAGGACGTAGAGATTGTCCTTGTCGTAGAGGGTCTTGAACCAGGCCGAACAGTCGGTATCGTCCGAGACCGGATCGTAGAAGCTATGTTCCAGCTTGTACTGCCTGGCGCTGGCCCACGCCTCATCGATCTTGCCGTCGATGACCGGCGCGCGGTCGGTCGGCGCGATGCCCGCCCAGAGCACAGGCTGCATGCCGCCCCACTGGTCGTGTCGTCCGTGGATCTGCGACATGGTGTCGGCGATCTGGGAAATCGGGCCGATGAGCTGCGGGATCGGCGGCAGATCGTCGATGCTCAAGCGGACGCCGAAGCTGTTGGCCTCCTCGCTGGTCTGCAAGCGCACCGTGGTCTTGGCACTGGCCTGAGCCAGTTGGGCGAGCGCTTCGCGGACCCGGTTCCCCACCTCCCCTTCGGGAAGCTCCATGTTCGCCTCTGCGAACCGCACCGCCCCGGCCACGTTCAGTGCGATCAGCTTGCTCGTCGCAGCGGGCAGCGTCCCCAGCACGCTCTGCAGCGGCCCGCCCTTGACCGCACCGCCGGGCTGCTTCATCGCCGCAACGGACGTCTCGACAAGACTGGAATCGAGCGACAGGACGGTGGTCTTGCTTGCCTGGTCCATATACCCGAAGAACTTCTGATAGTTGGGCAAGGTGAAATCGAATCGCCCGCCCGCCGGCTGCGTCTCGTCGATGACCACGTTGACCGCACGCAATACCGAGCTGAGGATCTGGTGCGTCTGCTGCGGATTGACGCTGGTGATCGCCAGACCGAACGACTTGGCCTGAGGTGGGATGTCCTCGCTGAGCTGCTCGGTGGGTCTGCGGAACGGCATGGCGAACAGCGTGACCTGCTCGATGTTGTCGAACAGCTCTCGGCCGATGTCCAGGCCCGTAACGTTTTTGATCTGCTCGCCGGCCGCGGCAGCCTGCGCCGTGTCCGAGCGACCCAGGGCCACGCTGAACAGCGCAATGGCGTCCGACGGCAAGGCGTTCAGCGCGGCAACGCGCAGAGGAGGCGTGCGAATCAGGTTGTAGGCAAGGCAGTTGTGCCCGTCCTTGAGGTTTACGTTGGCGTCCAGGGCCAGACCCGTCGGGCGGATCGACAACGACGCGATCACGTCGTCGATATTCTTGAAGTCCGCCATGCCGTCGGCCATGCGAAGCTGCGCGGGCATCGCGTCCGCCGGGAGGATCTTCTGAAGGGCCTGATAGGCCTCGTCGGCATTGACCCAGACGGTCAACATGCTGTCCTGCCGGGCCTTCTTGCCGATCTTCGCGAACGACTTGTTGCTCGAGGCCAGCGACGGCTCCTTGATCAAACCCTTGT
>JAAYBA010000405.1 GCA_012719085.1 Planctomycetota bacterium | reverse complement strand
ATCATCCAACTGCTCCAGCGTGAAGACATCGACCGGCTGCCGCGCCATTAGCGGGCGGCATTCTTGACGGACCTTCGGCGCACGAGGAGCAGACCAACACCAGCCGCCACGACGGCGACAATCGCCAGTGGGATCAGGGCCGATCCGGCTCGCTCATCATGATGACTGTGCGCCGGTGCGGCCGGCGCGGGCCGCTCGGCGACCGGCTCGACGCCAAACGCCGTCAGCACGCTCGATGCCTCGTAGGCCGGACGCGACCACGTGAGGAACTTGACCGGCTCTCTGCGGTAGGTCTCTTTGACCAGACCGTCGGCTTGCCGATGCAGCCAGCGGTGCCGCTCTTCGCTGAAGGGGACCTTGGCGATCTTGAGGTCGAGCGTCGCGCTGGTGGTCGTGCGGTAGTGTCGGCACGCCTCGAACGTACCGGCGTCGGTGGCGATGGTCTGGTCGGCGAGTCGCTCGATCTCCAGGCGGATCGGCATGTGGAACGCGGGCGAATCCATGTGCAGCGTCGTCTCGATCGTTGCGCTTTGCCCGACGGCCAGCTCGGGCGCTTCGTAGGGAACGGGCGGATCGTAACGCAACCGGGCGGGCGGACCGTCTTTGCTGTCGATCTCAATGGCGACGACCATCCGGTTGGGATCGATGTGGTGCCGACTCGCCGGATCGGAGCTGTTGGTGTAGCGCTCCTCGATGATCCAGAGGCCGTCGTTGGGGTCGTGACCGATCACCTGAGCGATGCGCTGGCCGTCGATCGGCTCGCCTTCAAAGCTGCCGGGTTTGGGGCCGCTGTGCTGATAGACCCATCGCTGGCCGACTTCGTACGCCCCGTGGCCCGCCGGCGTCAGCGCAACGCACAGCAGAATCGACATCGCCCGCATTCGACGCGACATGTGCAATCCTCCCAGGGAGCCCGCGTGTCTTGCTATCGCCGTATGGTGATTCCCTTCGGCGCGTCGATCTTCGTCTCGATCGTGCCGTCGGCCTTCTTCTCGTGTCGCACCTTGATGACGCCTTTGGTCGTGGGGAACGTGCCTTCGGCCCAGTCGAGGTCGGCCAGGTGCGGCTGGATCCGCACGACCGTGCCGCCGGGCTCGACGACCTGGACGCCGAGCACGTGCTCGCTGAGCCACGCGGTCGGGCCCGACGCCCAGCCGTGGCAGAGGCTGTGCCGAAAGCCCACATAGCAGTAGTTGCCGAAATCGCCATGGATGTCCTTCTTGCCCTCGGGCACCAGCTCATCGATCCGTCCGGCATTGTGCGTCCATTGCAGATCGAAATCCTCCCAGAACGTCGTCGCGCCCAGATCGAGCATCGCGCCCCAATACTGGCGGATTACGTCGATCGCGCCCTGGTAGTCGCCCGCCATCGCGCGGGCCTGAAGGACGTAATAGCCGTAGAACGTGCTCATCCGCTGCGGGCCGTCCACTGCCAGCACCTCGCGATTGAGCTTGCCCGCATCGGCCAGGCCCGCCATCGCCATCAGCGCCGCTGCCTGCTTGCTGTCGGCCGGGTCGGGCGTGTGTTGGATGAGCTTGGCGACGCTGTCGAGGCATTTGGCTCGCGTCGCCGGCTCATCGAGCACGTCGCACAGCTCGGCGCCCGCCCGCAGCGTCATCACGAGAAGCGAGTGCAGGCCCGCGTGGATCGCAGCTTTGTTCTCGCTGCTGGGCCAGTCGAGGAAGCGGTGCGCCGGCAGCGTCTCGCGATTGTCGGGCCCGACGCAGGCGGCCAGTTGGGCCAGCAGACCGGTCAGGTACGCCCGCTGCTGTCGCAGATAGGCGTCGTCGCCGGTGTAGTGGTGCCAGGCATGGTGCAGCAGCACCCACCACATCGAGTAGGAGCTGATCCCGTTCATCCAGCGCGGCAGCGGCGTCTCGTCGCGGATCAGATCGAGGCTGGCCGGCACGATCGCATCGGCGCCGAAGACGGCGAAGATCGTCTCGGTCTCGGGGTGCATGTCACCGACCCAGACGAGGCGGTCGCGCTTGATGCCGTCCCAGAGGTAGTCCTGCATGTTCAGGTGCACGGTGTAGGCGCCCGTCCGCCAGATGCGATTGAGCCGCTCGTCGCTGCAACGGAACGAGCCGAGATAGTCGAGGTCGCGATAGACGAACACGGCGCGGACGCTCTTGAGCTGCACGAAGCTGTTGTCATCGGCCAGGTCGATCCGCACGAAGCGAAAGCCCGTGTTGCCGATCTCGGCCGTCCCCAGCCAGGGCACCAGCGTCGTCTGGTCGCGGATCGCGTGGTCGTTGGTGGCGTTCTGCTCGCCGCCCAACTCGGCCATCGCCTCACTGGCCGATTCGCCGAACCGCACGCGCAGCCGGACCGGCTTGTTGTCCTTGCTGTTCCAGGCCATGATCTGCACCCCGCCGGTGAGCTCGACGCCGAAGTCCAGCAGGATCGCCGCAGCGCCCTTGCGGCTGTCCAGAACGCACGGGTTCGACGCATCGAGCGTGATCTGGCCCGACCGCTTCTGCAGCAGCGCCCCGGCGTTCTCGACCGCGCCGCCGCTGTGCCAGACGACGCGCACCGGCTGCACAAACGTCCGCACGCGCGGATCGCGCACCGCCCGATCTTGCATCTGCGCCACCGGCCCCGGCAACCCCGCCGCCACCGTCGCACCAACCATCGTCCACACTGCCGCCAAACCAACCACCCGTCTGCACTGCATCATCAAAACCTCCGAACAGAGCCTTTGTTGCTGCCTCCCATGTCATAACAAAGGACCACCGCATTGTCCACCACGATCGCGTGCCCGCTCATACACAGCACACAGTCCATTCGCAGCCAGATTCCTCCACTGCGCCTTGGCAACCTGCCAAGGCTCCGGTCGGAATGGCAAACGGGGGTTCTTTGCGTAACGCACCGCCCCCTTCTCGTCATCCCCAGCCGAGTGCTGCATCTCCGCTTGTCATCCCGAGCGAGACGCAAGCGGTAGCCCGTTCGGTGCCAGATTCCTCCGCTGCGCCTTGGCGAATCGCCAAGGCTCCGGTCGGAATGACAAATGCGGGTTCTTTGCGTAACGCGCCGCCCCCTTCTCGTCACCCCCAGCCGAGTGCTGCATCCCCGCTTGTCATCCCGAGCGAGACGCAAGCGGTAGCCCGTTCGGTGCCAGATTCCTCCACTCCGCTTCGCTCCGGTCGGAATGACAAATGGAGCCAGGGCTCCAGTCGGAATGACAGAATGGGACGCGCGCTTCGGTCGGAACGACAAGCGCAGCGGCCCCCTGTTTGTCATCCCCAGCGGAGTGTCCCACCCCCTT
>JAAYBA010000404.1 GCA_012719085.1 Planctomycetota bacterium | reverse complement strand
CTGAGCCACACGTCGATGAGTTCGGCCAGTGGGCCCGCGCCGATTGGCCTGGCAAGATCGCCAGCCGCGAGCAGCTTGAGAAGGAGCTGGCCGACGAGCGGGCGGCGCTGACGGGTCGCGACGCGTTCGGCTATAGCGAGTACGGCGGCTACAAGGCCACCAAGGCCGAGGCCACCGGCTTCTTCCGCGTCGAGAAGATCGACGGCAAGTGGTGGTTCGTCGATCCGCGCGGCCACCTGTTCCTCTCCACCGGCGCCAATTGCATCAACACCGGCCGGCGGCGCGGGGGCGATGCGCAGGACGCCCCGCCCGGCCGCAACCTCGTCTCACAGCGCATGAGCGCCTGGGGCTTCAACACCGTCGGCAACTGGTCGTGGTTCCAGGTCAGCGACGAGGCCGACCGCCAGGTGTACGTCGTGACGTTCCGGGCGCCGCGGGCCGAGCCGGCGTATCTGGGGATGCCCGACGTCTACTCGGAGGACTTTGCCCGCGACGTGGACGAGGCCGCCCGCCGTCAGTGCACGCCGCTCAAGGACGATCCCTGGGTACTGGGCTACTTCATCGGCAACGAGCCGGCCTGGCCGGGCCGCGAGAGCGAGGTCGTGGACATGTTCCTCAGCGGTCCCGATACCGCCACCAAGACGAAGCTCCGGGCCTTTCTGGCCACCGGTGACACGCCGGAGCGCCGAACCCAGTTCGTCTATGCGATGTTCGAACGATACCTCAAGCTGATCGGCGATGCGATCAAGCGATACGACGCGAACCACCTGAATCTCGGCATTCGGTTCGGCGGCACGCCCCCGGAGGCCGTAATGCGCATGGGCAGGGACTTCGACGTGTGCAGCATCAACGTCTACGAATACGAGCCGACGGCCAAGCTCCAGCGCGTATACGAGGTGACGGGCCGGCCGACCATGATCGGCGAGTTCCACTTCGGTGTGCCGGCCGACGGATTGGGCGCGGGCCTCGTCCAGACCGCCGACCAGATCGAGCGGGGCAAGGGCTATCGCTACTACGTCGAGCAGGCGGCGGCTTTGCCCGGCTTCGTGGGGGCGCACTGGTTCCAGTGGAGCGACCAGCCGGTGCTCGGGCGGTTCGACGGCGAGAACTACAACATCGGCCTCGTCGATATCACGAATCGTCCGTATGTGGAGCTGATCGAGGCCGCCAAGGCGACGCACCGGCGCCTGCACGACGTGCACGCCGGCAAGGCGCCGCCCTTCAACGAGAGGCCCAAGGCCTCGGCGGCCGGCTCGCCCGGTTCGCCCTGGAATTGACCGACCGACCCGAGATGGGGTTACTGTGACGGCATGATGGCACAACCGACCGGCAAGATGGCAGTCTGCGCGATTGCCGCGCTCGTTCTGCTGAACGGCTCGCTGCGCGCGCAGCGGCAGGTGGAGTGGCTCGATCGCGGCGTGGTTGCGGTCCAGCGCAGCGACGAAACGATCTACGTCGGGTGGCGCATGCTGGGGACCGAGCCACAGTCCATCGCGTTCAACGTCTATCGCGACGGCCAACGCGTCAACGTCGGGCCGATTGCCGACTCGACGAACTTCGTCGACGAGCGCGGCAGTCCCGATGCGACCTATACCGTTCGCGCCGTGACCGATGGCGCGGAGGGCCCGCATTCGGCGCCGGCGGTGGTCTGGGCGCAGGACTACCTGACCGTTCTCCTTCAGACACCCCAGGGATACCGTCCGAACGACGCCTCCGTCGGCGATCTGACCGGTGACGGTGCATACGAGATCGTGCTGCACCAGGTCGGGCGCAGCCGGGACAACGCCTCGCGCGGCATGACCGACCCGCCGATCCTCGAAGCCTACCGCCTGGACGGCACGCTGCTCTGGCGGATCAACCTCAGCCGCAACATCCGCGAAGGGGCCCACTACACCCAGTTCATGGTCTACGACCTCGACGGCGACGGCAGAGCGGAAGTGGCGTGCAAGACGGCCGACGGCACTGTCGATGGAACCGGTAAGGTCATCGGCGATCCGAACGCCAACTGGGTCAACCGCGACGGGAAGATCCTCGACGGCCCGGAGTTCTTCACGATCTTCGACGGGCGAACGGGCGCAGCGCTGGCGACGACCGACCACATTCCGCCCAGAGGCGACGTCGGCGGCTGGGGCGGCATCGGCGGCAACGGGGATAACGACAACAACGGCAATCGGGTCGATCGGATGCTCGCGTGCGTCGCATACCTCGACGGGAGCCGGCCGAGCATCGTGATGTGCCGGGGCTATTACGGCCGGTCGGTACTGGCCGCCTGGGACTACAGAGACGGCAAGCTCACCTCGCGATGGGTCTTCGATTCGGCGACGCCCGGACTGGAGGCGTATTCCGGGCAAGGCAACCACAACCTCAGCGTCGCCGACGTGGACGGCGACGGCCGGGACGAGATCATCTACGGGGCGATGTGCGTGAACGACGACGGGACCGGCCTGTATTCGACCGGCCTG
>JAAYBA010000005.1 GCA_012719085.1 Planctomycetota bacterium | reverse complement strand
TCGGATCGTGCGATAAGGCCCTGGCGGAGAACATTGAGGAGGCCGTGTCGTTGACGCCCTATGCCGTGGAGTACCGCTACCCAGGAGACCACCCGCAGCTCACCGCCCACGAAGTGGCTCAGGCACTTACGGTAGCCGATCGCGTTCGCAACGAAATCGGCACTTCCCTCCGCGACGAACTCGACCTTTGACGGCACGCCATCGAGAATTCCATTGAAGAAAACCGCCCTGTCGCGCATCTCTATACTTAGGGACAACCCGGAGGGCCAAAGAGATGCGTGCCGAGGACCAAACAGAAAACGAAGACAAACGCAGCCGCCGCAAACGGAAGGCGAAGGCGGTTGCGCGCGTGGCCTCCCTGATCGCCGCGTGCATCTTTCTTCCGATCTTCCTGACCGCCATCGCAGTCGGTTACCTCTCCTGGATCGGCATTCTCGTCGGCATCATCTACTTGGCCCCCGGTATCGTTTCGCCTGTGGCCGGCTTCGCAGGCAAGAAACGTCTCGAAGGGCTTCTCGGCTGGCTCAGCGGCGGCATGCCCATTCTCCTGGCTCTGGCTGTGAGTGTCGCGGCCATCTGGCCCGTGGACGATGGCAAACAGTGGAGGCCCTACCGATTCGATGACGAATTCGCCGCCCTGGAAGCCGAACGGGCCATCCCCGACCAAGAGAATGCAGCCATCCGCTGTGCCCCCCTGTTCGCCAAGCTGGATGTGAATGACCGGCCTGATTTCTTCTTCAGAGCAGGCCGAGTGCGCGATGAATTCTCCAAGAACCCATGGAACGGCGCGAAACACCCCCAAGCCGCACAATGGCTGGACGGTTATTCCTGGGTCGTTGACGAACTCGTCCAGGCTCGTGCCGCTGGTCCATTCCGCTGGTCTCTCCAGGCTGATCGCTACGACGACTATACCGTCCCCTACGAGGCGCTGCGCCGTAGCATCGACCTTCTCATGGTCTCGGCCAATCGCGACTTCGGTGAAGACCGCCTTCACAACGCCATCGCGAAGTACGCCTGTACGATCAGGATCACCCATGATCTGCGTCAACAGACGCAGCCGGTAGATGTTTTGGCTGGCTTGGGCTTGGAGAAGGATGCCCTGCCAATGATCTGCCATGTGTTGGTCCGATACGGTTTGTCCGACGAGGACATAACGTTAATCACTGGATGCTTGCCTTCGACAAACGATCTATGGCCCGAGATGTGCGAACAGCTCTTCCGATTGGAGAAGCTCCAGTATGTGAACCTCTTGGCGCGAGCCTATGAAAGAAATGAACAAGGGCGCGTTCGCTTTGCCAGATGGTACAGTCCGACCGCGAAGAACGAACAACTGGCGGAAGAAGACCAGCACCTGGGGCGGTGGTTACTTGTGTACTGGCCGATGAACATGCCGCGCGATCCGAAGCGCCTGCATCGTATGGCCGACCACGATTTCGGGCAGTTCACCTGTCTCCTTGAGGCGGATGGCGCACCGCCCCTGATCCACGAAGAGCGAATGAGCTGGACCAACATGTGCAAGGTGGCAGCCAACTTCCACCGGTGGCTGGCAGAGATCATCTTCTTTGATGGATCGGAATACGCGATGATACGCTGTCTTCAGAGGGCGCAGGTGACCCGCCGACGTGGGACATGGCTGGTCGTGGGCCTGCGCCGGTATCGAGATAAACACGGCTCGTGGCCCAAGTCACTTGACGCGATTGTCGAGTATGTCCCGGCGGAGGCCTTTCTTGATCCGACCAGCGGCGCACACTTCGTCTACGCGTTGGAGGGCGACGATTTCACGCTCTACAGCATTGGCCTCAATCGCACCGACGACGGCGGTCGCCACCGCTATGTCAAGGCTCAGGACAAACTCGAGGACGACATCGCCATCTGGCCACCTCACGTCCCGGAACCTCCGCGGGAAGAGTCGTCAGAGACAATGATCAGAGAACTCAAGGCCATCTACGGCGAAGAGTACGTTAGACGC
>JAAYBA010000053.1 GCA_012719085.1 Planctomycetota bacterium | reverse complement strand
TGGCATCTCCGCCGTAGGCGTACAAGCCGATGGCGTTGGCGTCCGCCGCGGCCAGGTTCTTACCGTCGGCGATGCCGCCGGTGGCGGTGGCGCTGACATTACCGGTGTTGAGGACATCGCCTGTCCGGCTGTGGAGCCCATAGGCCGTGCCGTAGGCATGCGCGTCGCCCAAGTCGGCCGTGGCGGTCCCGCCGGTCGCGCCGGCGGTCACAAGGCCGACGTTGTCAATGTCTTTGTAGGCGTAGACGCCCTCGGCTTGGGCGCCGGCGTGGGCTGTGGCGGAATCGCCGTATGCAACGGCTGTGCCCCCCGTGGCGGTTGCGGTGATCGCTCCGGTGTTGAGGGCGCTGTCGCCGGCCGAGAGGCCCGCCGCTCCCCCACGTGCATAGGCGTATGCGGAATCTCCGCCGGTTGTCGCCGTACCCCCGGTTCCGGTCGCCTGAATGGTCCCTGTGTTGTTGACATCGGCACCGGCTGAGACACCCACGGCGCCGCACATCGCGAAGGCAGTGGCGGTATCATCGTCGATCATCTCGCCATTGGTGGTTGCCGTCCCGCCTATGGCGGTGGCCTCGATGTCTCCCGTGTTGTTGGCGCTGCCGCCGGCGTAAAGGCCCGTGGCGTCGCTCATGGCGTTGACGGTATCACTATCGGAATTCGCGGTCCCTCCGGTGGTGGTGATGTGCATATCCCCCGTGTTGTTGGCGTCTGCCTGGGCATAGACGCCCGTGGCCTCGGCAAAGGCCTTGGCGTCTCCGGTCACGTCCAAGGTCCCCCCGGTCGAGGTGACGGTGACGGTCCCGGCGTTCTGGGCATCCGATCCGGCGTAGATGCCCACGACGTCCATGACCATGGCCATTCCACCGCTATTGTCGGCGGTTACAGTCCCGGCGGTCGCGGTGACGGTGACGTCGCCCGTGTTATTGACATCCCCGCTGGCACGAATACCCCCCGAATCCATGATGTGGGCCAAGGCCGCATCATCGTTGGCATCGACCGTCCCGCTGGCGATGTCGACCGCAACGGCCCCGGTGTTATGGACATTCTCCCCCGCGTAGAGACCGTAGGTGGACGTCGCTTGGGTATAAGCGCCTTCACCACTGGCTTGCGCGGTCCCGCCAGCGGCCGAGACTGTTACATTTCCCGTGTTGTCAATGCTCTTGCCGGCGTAGACTCCTTGGGCGGAGACCCAGGCGTGGGCGCTTCCGCTGTCGGTGATTGCGGTGCCTCCGCTGGCGGAGACCGCAATGTCTCCGGCGTTGTTGACGTCGCCGTCGGCGTAGAGGCCGTAAGCTTCCCTGACGTGAGCCAGCGCGCTGTCCTCATTGCCGTCGGCGGTCCCAGCGGCGACTGCGACCGTAATATCCGTAATGTTGTTGGCGTCTCCGCCGGCGTAGAGGCCATAGGCCTCGGTAATGAAGGCGTAAGCGCTGCCGCCGGCGTTGGCCGTGCCGGCCGAGGCGGAGAACATAATCGCCCCGGCGTTGTTGGCATCCGCCTCGGCGTAGAGGCCGTAGGCGAGGGTGATGTGGGCCGCCGCCGAGCCTTCGTTGGCGTCGGCGGTGCCTGCGATGACCGTGACCGCGACGGGGCCCGTATTGTTGACATCGGCGGCGCCGTAAAGGCCTCCGGCTTCCGAGATAGAGGTGTAGGCCCCGGTGGGGACGTTCAGCGTTCCGCCAATAGCATTGACATCGACGGCGCCGCTGTTGATCAGATTGACGCCGGCATAGAGGCCATAGGCATAGAACGAGCCGTCCGGATAGTTGGGATCGCTGATGCCCCAGGCCCACAGGTTGATGGCCTCCAGGTTGATATAGGGGATCGGCGCCCCAGGCGCATAGAAGCCATAGACGATTTCTCCGTCGTGCAGATCAGTCTCATTGACGTCGATCTGTGCCGTCGCCGCTGCCGACAGAGCCAGAAGCACTGCCATGAGTGTCAGATTGCAGCGCCACATCGCCCGGGACCCTTCGGTCCGCATCACTTCAGACAGACCCCGCATCGTCTCATCCCCTTCATCCGAGTTTCCGATAGATCATGCGAACAGTGGGGGGAGAATCAGGCCGTTCTCGACGTGCATCGAGACCGCAAGCCTGTCAGCCTGACAAGGATTCTCCTTCTCCCTCCGTGGTGCTACAGCCCGCTATTATACACTATCAGCCGGGGCGACGTCAAAACTATTTAGCAGATTCTGGCACTACAAACACCAGGTCCGTCGCACGTTTCACCCGGCCCCGCTCGGCGTGCTGAGGGGTTACTCGGACCGTCGGCGTCCTCCTCGTCGGCAGCGGTGGGGGCCTCCCATCGGTCCGCCTCGGCGGCAGGCGGGTCCCGGCGGGCCGGCTTCGGGTTCGGTTACTTCGATGGGGCCGCCCTCGATGGACAGGGCCTTGCCGTGGACGAGGGCGTCGGCCACCTTCTTGTGGGCGGCCTCGATGATGCGTCCGAACGTCTGGCGCGAGACGTTCATCCGCTGGGCCGCTTCCTCCTGGTAGAGCCCCTCCAGGTCGGCCAGGCGCAGGGCCTCCAGCTCATCGACGGCCAGCTCGATGCACTGTAGCATCGACAGCGGCACGCCGGTGGGTTTGTAGTAGGCCACGTGGGGAAGCATGGCCACCCGTCGGCAATGTCTGGGTCTGGGCATAGGGACGATCCTGAAATGAAGCCGTTTGAAGTTTGGAGTTTGAAGTCCGCCGAAGGCGGATGGCCGTACTTCAAACTTGACACTTCACACTTCAAACACCCTCCAACTTCACACTCCAAACTTGAAACTCCGAAGTCGGCGGGTCAGTGGTCGCAGATATTGTCGCCCGTCTGAAGGGCCCCGGCGAGGTAGTCGCTGACAAGGGCCTCCGGCGTATCGACGGGGGCGCCGACGATCACCTCGATGTTCTTGTCGGTAAACAGCATCTGGGCGCGCTGGCCCATCCCGCCGGCGATGATCAGGTTCACGCCCTTCTCGGCCAGCCAGGCGGGCAATACGCCCGGCTCGTGCGGCGGCGGGTCCAGCACCACTTGACTTTGGATCGTCTTGCTCTTGGGGTCGACGTCGACGATGGCAAACTGCCCGCAGTGTCCAAAATGCGCCGTCAGCTTGCCATCGGCCAATGGGATCGCGATCTTCATGTTGCTCGTCTCCTTTTGTTTCGTATCTTGTTTCGGCTCGCCCAGCAGCGGCTGGAAGACATGCGCGAACGCCTGCGCCGTGGGGCTGTCCTTCTCGAATGCGATCAGCGGCTTGCCCGCATCGCCGGACTGCGCCACCGTCGGGTCCATCGGGACCCCGCCCAGGAACGGGACGCCGAAGTCCTCGGCGATCTGCTCGCCGCCGGCGCCGGGGAAGATGTCCGTGCGTTTGCCGCAATGGGGGCAGACAAAGCCGCTCATGTTCTCGACAATGCCCAACACCGGCAGGCTCAACTGCTTGCAGAACGTCACGCACTTGCGGACGTCCACCACCGCCAGGTCCTGCGGGGTCGTGACGATCACGACGCCGTTGACTGTGCCGAGCACCTGGACCGCCGAAAGCGCTTCATCGCCGGTTCCGGGCGGGCAGTCCACGACGAGATCGTCCAGATCGCCCCAGGCGACGCCGTCGCAGAACTGCTGGATCATGTTGTGTTTCATCGGTCCGCGCCAGATCACCGCCTCATTGGGATTGCTCAGCATGAAGGCGATGCTCATGACCTTCAACGAATCGCCGTAAAGGACGGGCTCGATCTTCTCGTCGTACGCCGTCAGTCGGGTGCCTTCGAGCCGCAGCAGCTTCGGGACGCTGGGGCCATGAATGTCGATGTCCAGCAGGCCGACGCGCCGGCCCTGTCCGCTGAGCC
>JAAYBA010000403.1 GCA_012719085.1 Planctomycetota bacterium | reverse complement strand
TTCAGCGACAGCGAGCTTCTCGTCAGGCAGATCGGCGGCCGGTACAAGGTCAAGAGCGACCTGATCCGGCCCCTCTTCGACGAGGTCCGGACCCTGATGGGCCGGTTCGAAGCCTGCAACATCCTGCACGTTCGACGCGAGAAGAACCAGGACGCCGACCGGCTGGTGAACCTGGCGCTGGATGCCGGGCATGACGTCGACGAGATGCCGACCGGCCGGCCCGATGCGAAGTTGCCCGATCCTTCGGCCAAACCCCTCCGTCTGGGCGTCCTTATCAGCGGCGGCGGCCGAACCATGACCAACATCCTCGACGAAATCCACCAGGGCCGACTCAACGCCGAGATTTCCGTCGTGATCAGCTCCCGCTCCACCGTGGCCGGCGTCGCCAGGGCGCGCGACGTCGGACTGCCGGTCGAGATCGTCCGCAAGAAGGACCATCCGGACATCGACGCGTTCAGTCGCAGGATCGAGGAGGTGCTTGCCGCCGCCGAGGTGGACCTCGTCGTGCAGGGCGGCTGGCTCTGCCTCTGGGAGATCCCCCAACGGTACGAGAATCGGGTCCTGAACATCCATCCGGCTCTGCTGCCCAGCTTCGGCGGCCAAGGCATGTGGGGCCACCACGTCCACGAGGCCGTGATCGCGGCCGGCTGCAAGGTCAGTGGTTGCACCGTTCATTTCTGCACCAACGATTATGACAGCGGGCCCATCGTTGTGCAGCGGACCTGCCCGGTCGAGGACGACGACACGCCCGATATGCTGGCCGAGCGGGTCTTCGAGCAGGAGTGCATCGCCTATCCGCAGGCCATCGCCCTGTTTGCCGCAGGTCGCTTGCGGATCGAAGGCAATCGAGTGAGAGTCAGAGCATAGCGACCGCCGGGGCGGGGACATGCCATGACACGCTACAAACGATCGCTTCTGATACAGTCTGCTGTCATCCTGCTGGCGACAGTAGCCGCCGTCGTCGGCCTGATGCACCTGAAGGACTATGTCAACCGCTCGGAGGCAATGCGGGCCATGACGCAACTGGGCGGCCGCATTCTCGATTATCGCTCCACACACGGCTCGCTGCCTCCGCAATCGTTCATCGACGATGTCAAGAACCAGGTGGACGGCGCCGTGCGGATCGGCAACGTGCGCTACCGCGCGCTCTGGATTGGCCCGGGCGCCCCCGACGAGACAATCCTGGCCTACTCCGAGAAGCGGCATCCCTCGTCGTTCCTCGACGACGGCTTCGTCGCCCTGCGCCTCAATGGCACCGTCGAATGGCTGCCCTCGGCCCAGTTCCGCGCTCTCCTCGCCACCCAACGCGCCGACTCCGAAGACCCGCTCGACAAGCCGTAAGTCGCCTCTTCGGCGTCTATCGTTTGACGCGGGCGTTGCCTTCCCAGATGCTCCAGATCTGGTCCTCGTCGGCCGGCTGGGCGTAGTCGGTCAGCAGGGTGACGACCAGGGCGCCGGTGGCCCAGCCGAACTGGGCCCATTTTTCGGGCTCCCAGCCGCGAAGGATCGCGTAGAGCATGCCGCCGACGAAGGCGTCGCCACCGCCGATCCGGTCGAGCACGCCGATCTGTCGCGGCTCGATCGCGTGCCAGCGGCCGCCCTCAGCCAGCAGCGCGCCCCAGAGGTGCGTATTGGCGTTGACGACCTCGCGCAGCGTGGTCGCGAAGACCTTTGCGTTCGGGTAGGCCTTGCCGGCCCGCTCGATCATGCCTTTGAAGCTGTCGATCTTGCTGCCAAGGCCCTTGCCGCCGGCCTCGGGGCCTTCGATGTCCAGGGCGAGCTGGAAGTCCTCTTCGTTGCCGACGAGAATGTCGGCGACGCCGGCGATCTCGTGGAAGATCGCCCGCAGCTCCTTTTCGCGACCCTTCCAGAACGAAGCGCGGTGGTTCAGATCGAACGAGATTCGCGTGCCGTGCTTCTTAGCGGCCCGTGCGATCTCGAGGCAGAACGTCCCTGTCTCGGGCGACAACGCCGCGATCAGGCCGGAGAGGTGCACGATCTGGACGCCTTGGCGCCCGAAGATCCGTTCGAGGTCGAAGTCCTTGACGTTCAGCGTCCGTCCGACCTCGCCGGCCCGGTCGTTGCAGACGCGAGGGCCGCGCGAGCCGGTGCCGGAGTCGGCCAGATTGAGCTGGTGCCGGTAGCCCCACGGGCCGCCCTGATCGACCTCCCTGGCCTCGACGTCCATGTGCCGACCGGCCAGGTCGTCCTTGATGAAGCGGGCAATCGGGCTGCCCTTGACGAATGTCGTCAGGACCTTGACCGGAAGGCCCAGATACGACGAGACGCTGGCGACGTTGGTCTCGGCGCTGGTGGCTTGCAGGGTGAACTGCCGGCTGCAATGGAACGGCTGGCCGTTATCGGGCGTCAGGCGGGCCCCCATGCTGGTCGGTACGAGCAAGGCATAGGGACAATCCTTCTTGAGTTCAACGCTCACGAGGGTCTCCTTTCGATCTCATCGGTGTTCCGTGCCTGGTGACCCGGGCCACAGACGCCGGCTCGGGACGCACTGGGAGCAATGCCTACCAGATCTCGCACGAAATCGCAACCCCTCAGTCTCGCAGACTGCCGCCTTCGGGCAACGGTTCTGCTTGCCGTTGCCGTTCGATCCGCGGGCTTAAACGGCGCCTATGCACAGCGACGTGGCCGCAGCTCCAGCAGGTCCTCTTCGTTGAATGGTTCCGGCGGATGGGTCGCCAGGATGTGGTTCGCCATCCCCGCAAGGTCGCTGCGCTCGCATCCGCAACTGGGGCAACGCCAACCGTCGCCGAGGAAGATTGGCAGACAGCGACGGCGATGGATCAACACGGAGAAGGCGTTCAGTTCCTGTTCCGTGAAGAACCCCAGTTCCAGGGTCCTCTCGGCGACGCGGTCGCAGTCATATACTTCGGTACAAACAACCATGCACATGCCTCCTGATGCCGTTCGGCTACATTTCTCATAGATTCTCACCACTCCATTCTCGCCACCTACTGTTTCCGGCAGGTAAGGATTCGATGTGTTTTTCGCAAAGAAGCCGCCTCCGAACCACTCACTCCGCACGGGCCCGAGAACCCGGAATCTGTCGGAATACATGGGGTGGAGAAGGGGACGCTCCTGTGGCTGGGGCTCGGCGGCCTCGGCGGGCGGGCGGAATGGGAATGCGGTCAGGGTCTGGGGATGGTGGTGGTGTAGCGATTGGTGATGGGCAGGCGACGGTCTTTGCCGAAGGCCTTGGGGGTGATGCGGACGCCCGGGGGGGACTGGCGGCGTTTGTATTCGTTTTGATCGATCAGGCGGATCACGCGTTCGACATCCTTGGCGGGCAGGCCCGAGGCGACCAGTTCGCGGGCGGACAGATCCTTCTCGACGTACCCCTTGATGATCTCATCGAGCAGATCGTAATCGGGCAGCGAATCGGCGTCCTTCTGGTCGGGTCGAAGTTCGGCGCTGGGCGGCCGGGTGATGACGTCGGACGGAATCAGCTCGCGACCGGCTTTGACGTTCATGTACGTGGCCAAGCGATAGACCACGGTCTTGAGCACGTCTTTGATGACGGCGAAGCCGCCGGCAGTGTCGCCGTAGAGCGTGCTGTAGCCGACGGACGTCTCGCTCTTGTTGCCCGTGGTCAGCACGAGCGCGCCGATCTGGTTGCTCAGCGACATCAGGATCGTGCCGCGGATGCGCGACTGAAGGTTCTCGTAGGCGATGCCTTTGTCGTCCCAGCGCGGGTCGGCCTCGAGCGACTTGCTGAACGGCGTCAGGATCGGCTCGATCGGGATCGTCAGCAGCTCGATGCCCAGATTGTCGGCCACCTTCTTCGCGTCGGCGCTGGTCTCCGGGCTGTTGAAGCGCGACGGCATGGTGATGCCAAGCACGTTCTCAGCGCCGAGGGCCGCGACGGCGACAGCCGCCGTCACCGCCGAATCAATCCCACCGCTGAGGCCCAGCAGCACCTTCTTGAACCCGTTCTTCCTTGCATAGTCCCTGGTGCCCAGGACCAGCGCGTGATAGATCTCATCGAGAGGGTCTTGGGCCAGCGCCACGTTCGCCTGCGTCGGCGCGACGGTGACGTTCTCCTCGGCCCGCGTCACGTCGGCGATCAGCAGGTCCTCTTCGAAGGCCCTGGCCCTGGTGACGATGTGGCCGCTCGAATCAGTCAGGATGCTCTGGCCGTCAAAGACCAGCTCGTCCTGACAGCCGACGAGATTGCAGTAGGCCACCGCACAGCCGAAGGCCGTCGAGCATCGCGTGATGATGCGTCCCCGTTCGTCGAACTTGCCCATGTGGAAGGGAGACGCCGAGATATTGAGCAGCAGATCGAAGGGGCCGGATTCCGTGTAGAATCGTTTGAGCCATTCGATTTCCCAGATGTCCTCGCAGATGGTCAGGACGATATTCAGGCCGGCCAGTTCCACGAGGACGGGTCGATTGCCGGGCCGGAAGTAGCGGCGTTCGTCGAAGACGCCGTAGTTGGGCAGCTCGCGCTTCTGATACGTCTCGGCGATCCGCCCGTCCTGGATCACCGCGGCGGCGTTGAAGGCGGTGCCGTTCACGCTCTCGACGAAGCCGACCACGAGGGTCTTGGCCGGACAGGCGGCCGCCAGCGTCTCGACGGCGGTCCGGTTGTCTTCGAGGAACTGCCTCTTGTAGACGAGGTCTTCGGGGGGGTAGCCGCAAACCGCCAGTTCGGGGAAGACCACAAGGTCCGCGCCCGACTCGACGGCCCCGGCCCACATCGACTTCATCTTCTCGATATTGCCTGACAGATCGCCGACGACGGCGTTGAACTGACCCAGAGCGATTCGCACCGAACGAGACTCCAAAGAACCCTATGCACCGAAAGCCCGGCGGCAGTTGCTCTTGCAGTCTCCCACCGAACGCTGGGAATGGATGCTCTACAGGGGCCCTATTCTATCGGTCTGTGCCGGCGTAGCAATCTTTTTTGTCGTCGTCCGTCCGTCGAGCGAGAACCCACGACTCTTCGGCTGGTTCGGCCTGAGCCCACAGGGGCGTTGTGGGGATGAGGGCGATCCTGTAGAATGAATGCCTCGACAGAATCGATTCGCAACCGGGTCAGGAGGTTTCTATGACGGGTCGCCATCAAATCAATCGTCGTGAGGTTCTCAGGGGGTTCGGCGCCACAGCCGTCGCGGCCACCCTCGGTTCCTTGGGTCTGAAAGGACGAGTCGGCCAGGCCCAGACACAGGCCGAGCCATCGCAAGTGCTTGGCGGGAAGCTGTTTGCGCAATCGGCGCCACCCGCCCGGGTCGGGCTGGTCAGGGGCAACGACCGGCGGGATATTGTCTATCAGGCGCTCAGGCATATCGAGGACGAGGTTCTGGCGTCGATCGAGGGCAAGAAGAGGATCCTCATCAAGCCCAACTTCGTCAGCACGCGCCGCGAGCTGTGCGCGACGCACGTCGATGCGGTCAGAGGCATCCTCGATTTTCTCACGCCCCATTACAAGGAGCAGATCACGATCGGCGAGTCGACCGCCTTCGGGGGCGGCACGCGCGAGGGCTACGTCAATTATGGCTACACTGCCCTCGAGAACGAATACAACATCAAGCTGATCGATCTGAACGAGCAGCCCTGGGTATACCGCTACGTCTTCGGCAAGGGCCACAAGCCGACGCCGATCCGCATCATCTCGACGTTCCTCGATCCGGACACCTACGTCATCTCGGCGGCCAAGATGAAAACGCACGACCGCGCTGTGACGACGCTCTCGCTCAAGAACGTTCTGCTGGCAGCGCCGCTGAACGACTACAAGACCAACGACAAATGGCTCACACACGCCGAGTACAACTTCTCGCCCAAAGCGCTGATCCATTTCAATATGTTCCACCTCGCTCAGGAGATCTATCCCGATCTCGGGGTGATCGACGGGTTCGTGGCGATGGAGGGCAACGGCCCGGTCGGCGGCACGCCGGTTGATGCGCGGGTGGCGCTGGCCAGCCTCGATTCGCTGGCGCTCGATGTACTGGCGACGAAAATGATGGGGTTCGACCCGAACAAGATCATGTATCTGACCTCGCTGGCCGAGGCAGGCAAGGGACAGGGCGATCTGGCGAAAGTCACTGTCCTGGGCACGCCGGCCGAAGAATGTCAGTTCCAGTTCAAACCCCACGAAAGACTCATTGAGCCCTATGGCTTGGGTTGAGTATGGAAGGGATGAGTATGCAGCAGGAATCGGCTCGAACGCGCGCGGACGAGAGGTTGTCCCGCAGAGACTTCATGAAACACTCAGCCGCGACGGCTGCCTCTGTGACCCTGGCCTCGCAACTGGCGAGCCGGGCCTATGCGGCCGGGTCGGACGAGTTGAAGCTCGGCTTGATCGGTTGCGGCGGACGCGGCACCGGCGCCGTCACCCAGGCCTTGATGTCGACGAAGACCCCGGTGAAGCTCTGGGCGATGGCGGATCTGTTTCGCGATCGACTTGACGAGAGCTATACCATGCTCCACGACGGCGCCGAGGCGCGCTATGACCGCGTGGCCTTCGCCGGCCTGGCGGCGCAGATGGATGTGCCCGAGGAGCGCAAGTTCGTCGGTTTCGATGCCTATCAGAGACTGCTGGCCAGCGGCGTGGACATGGTGATCCTTACGACCCCGCCGGGCTTTCGACCCGTGACGTTCCAGGCGGCCGTCGAGGCGGGTAAGCACGTGTTCATGGAGAAGCCCGTGGCGGTCGATCCGATAGGCGTCCGCACGGTGATCGCGGCGGCCAAAGAGGCCGAGCGCAAGGGCCTCTGTGTCGTGGCCGGCACGCAGCGACGGCACCAGAATCACTACATCGAGATCATGAAGCGCGTCCACGACGGCGCCATCGGCGAGATTCGGGCGGCCCAGGTGTATTGGAATGGCAGCGGCGGCTCGCTGACACGACAGAAGCCGGTGGGCATGAGCGACATGGAGTGGCAGGTCCGCAACTGGTACTACTTCTGTTGGACCTGCGGCGACCACATCGTCGAACAGCATGTCCACAACATCGACATCATGCATTGGGCGATGCAGGGCCCGCCGGAGTTCATCATGGGTATGGGCGGTCGCGAGGTGCGACGGGGCGGCAACATCTGGGACCATTTCGCCGTCGAGTTCGAGTATCCGGGCGGGGTGCGCGTCCAGAGCATGTGCCGGCACCATTCCGGCTGCACCGACCGCGTTTCCGAGCACATCGTGGGGACCAAGGGCATCGTCTACATCGACAGCAGCACCGGCTGGATCCGCGGCGAGCATCCCTACGAGCCGCCGGCCTCGCCCAATCCCTACGTCCAGGAGCACGCCGACTGGATCGGCGCCATTCGGGCGGGCAAACCGATCAACGAGGGCGTGCAGGTTGCCGAGAGCACGATGGCTGCCGTTGCGGGAAGGATGAGCGCGTATACGGGCCGGGCGATGAAGTGGAGCTGGGCGCTGAACCAGTCGAAGCTGGACTTGAGCCCGCCGAAGTACGAGTTCGGCCCGTTGCCGGTCCGGCCGGTTGCGGTCCCCGGACAGACGCCACTGATATGAAGAACTGCCCGTATGCCTGCGCCACGGAGCATCAGGGGTTGCTCGATCGGGACGGTCTGAACCTCGCCGTGCTTGTGGTTGTGGCCTTGGCTTTGGGCATCTACCTCGCGGCCGACAACGCATGGATCTCCAGGGACGGTGTCGTCTATATCAACCTGGCGAAGACTCTCGCGCACGATCCTTTGCGTACGGCGCAGACGTATCCGGCGGGCTACCCTTTGTTGCTGTGTCTGGCCCATCGCGTCGGCGTTTTGCTTGGGGCGGGCGAGACGGCGGCTGCCTGGGTTTCCTCCTCGCTGGCAGTGACGGTTCTGTTCCGGCTGATGGCGGTGATTCCACTCTATCTGCTGGCGCGGTTGCTGGTGGGCTCGCGAAGGGGCTTCTGGGCCGTCCTGATCCTCATCGTTCTGCCCTATCCGGCCCACAATGGCAGCGACGTGCTGAGGGAATGGCCGTTTCTGCTGTTTCTGGCCTTGGGCGTGTGGCTGTTGTTCGTGGCCCTTCGTTCCGGGCGATGGTGGCTGTTCGGGTTGATTGGTCTGGACGCCGGAATGGGTTATCTGATTCGTCCGGAGTGCGCCCAACTGCTCGCCTACGGCCTCGTCGGGCTGACCGTTGTCGCCCTGACCGCATCACGAGGTCCCTCGCGGGCGCGCAGCCGAACGGTGGTTGGATCAGCGGTGCTCTTGCTCCTTGGTTTTGCGATTCCAGCGGCACCGTACGTAGCTTGGGCGGGACTGCCGACCGCTCGCAAGCTGGACCCGCCTGCATTCAACCGGGCGCCGGTTATCATGTCCGTGGGCGGTCTGGCCGTCCGCTCCGAGCCGCTGCGATTCGATGCCGCCGTCGGCTCGCTCCTTGAGATGCCGATCGAGGCGTTCGATCCCGATGGTGACCCCATGACGGTTTCCGTGATTGCCGTGCCCGTCGGCGCACGACCCGTCTATCGTCTTCGATTGAATGGAACGGGCGATACCCTCTGGACGATCTCCGATCACCAGAGGAGCCTGCTTCTGACGCGCTACCGGCCGGGCGTGTGGCATTACGACGGCATTGGCTGCTACGCCTACGCCGAGCCAGATGCGACGGCCGGGCTTCTGCCGGTCTGTGGGTTCTGGTCGCCTGTGCTCGACCGCCATTTCTACAGTCTCCTGGAGAGGGAGCGAAAAGCGATCGTCGAGAATGAGCCTGAGAACCAATGGCGCAGCGAAGGCGTGGCCTTCTATGCGTTTGGGCCGGACTGTCCGCCGGCCGACGCGGTCGCCGTCTATCGATTCCGCAGCCGGGAAGGACACCGTGTCTGGGCGGTTGAGGGCGATGCGGATCTGGTGAGCGATGCCTTTGCATGGTATGCCCATGCCGGCTCGCCACCACCGGCCGGGCTGGCGGTTGAGGGCAGCGTCGTTCGGTGGCGACCCGAGTCGGACCAACAGGGCGTCCATCAACTGAACGTCATTGTGGATGACGGCCGCCTCCAAGGCGGGCAGTTGATTCAGATCGAGGTGGGCGACGCGGAGCCGGTTCGTGCAGGCGTTCCTGACGTCGGCCTGTGCGGGACCCTGGCGGCGTTTGTGCATGTGGCGAATGCGATCTTCCGCAGCGTCAGTGACAACCTGATGCAGTACTTCCTGGTGCCGCTATGCCTGGGGCTCTGGTACCGTCTGCGGCGTGAGGCCGGACCGTACGAACGGACGTTGATGGTTTCCATCGTGGTTGTGAACGTCTTGCTGATGCTGGCTCGGTACCTTTGGATTCAGCCGGTCGTCGCCAGACGCTACAGTCTGGGACTGATCGCCCTGACCATTGCCTATGTGCCGGTAGGTCTGGATACCATCGCGCGGTGGCTTGCCCGGCTCGTCCAGCGCCCGGGCCGGCCGGCGTTGTCTGAGCAGATCAGGCAACGACATTGGTTCTGTCTGTTGATTGTTCTTGGCGTGGGAATCTGCATTCCGAAACTCCTGTCGCGCGATGACGACAAGCAGAGGGCCTATCGTGCGGCGGTCCGCTGGCTCCGGGACAACACCACCGCCGACGAGGTGATCGCCGCGAACGATCGGCGGATTGGGTTCTACGCCGAGCGGACGCAGGTGCCTTACGAGCGGTCTGTGGACCTGCGCGAGGTGGACTATATCCTTGTGCTGCCGAGTCCCGGCGAGTCCGACGCGGCGCCGTCGGGTTGGGTCCAGGCCTTCTCCACTCCGCTCGATTCTGACGGGCGAAAGGCAGTAACCATCCTCAGGCGCCTTTGATCCGCGTGTGCGCCGATCAGACGGTATCACTTGCCGGCGCCTGGCTTGGCGCTGAACAGCCAGCGGCGCCAGGCGAGCAGTGCGGTCAGGACGATCCCGATGTAGACGACGAGATTCGTCAGCAGGGAGCATTCGCGGGCGAAGTGCTTCCTGTGGAAGAGGACCATCGCCCTATAGAACTCGTACGTCGTCTTGAGGTTGTTGGTCTTGCAGCCGACGCCCTTGTAGTGCAGGATCTGTGCGTGGGGGTAGTACATCACCTTCCATCCGGCCTTCTTGGCGCGGAGGCACCAGTCCATGTCTTCCCCGTAGATAAAGAAGTTCTCATCGAGTACGCCGATGACGTCCACGACGCTCTTGCGGATCACGAGGAACGCGCCGGAGACGGCATCGACCTCGTGCGGCTCGTTCGGGTCGAGGTAGGTCAGGTTGTACCGGGCCATGGTCTTGCTGTTGGGGAACAATCGACTCAGGCCGGTGAGGCGGTAGAACGCCACCCGGGGCGTCGGGATACTTCGTCGGCAGGCCAGTTGGAGCGAGCCGTCCTCGTTCAGGACGCGACAGCCCGAGACGCCGACGTCGGGGTGTTCGTCCATGAAACGGACCATCTTGTCGATGGCGCCGTCCCGGACGATCGTATCGGGATTGAGCAAGAGGATATAGTCCGAGGTGCTTCGGACGACGGCCTGGTTGTTGGCCTTGGGAAAGCCGAGATTCCGGTCGTTCTCGATCAGGTGGACGTCGGGGAAGCTGTCCTTGACCATCTGCACGCTGTTGTCGCGCGAGTGGTTGTCGACGACCCAGATATCGAAGGCGGCCTCGGTCGTCTCGCGATAGAGCGACTCAAGACATTCCTTCAGCAGCGTCTCGACGTTGAAGCTGACAATTACGATGGAGATAGAAGACTTGCTTTGGGTCATACACATGGGCCGCGATCAGAAGAGCTTATCTTTCCAGGTCTCGGGTGTTTTGTCGTTGATGATCTCCAGGTCGATATGATACTTGAAGGGCCTCGGGCCGCGATGACGGATGTGCTCGATGACCGCCGCCAGGCCGTCTCGCAGCTTGACTTGCGTCTCGTAGTTCAGCAGCCTTCGGGCCTTGTCGGCCGAGCAGTTGGCCAGCAGTACCTCCTGCGGCCGGCTCCGGACGTGCACGGGCCTGACATCAAAGTCCAGAAGCTCTCCAATGGTCCGGGCCAGTTCCCGGATCGTGACGAACTCATCATCCGGCCCGATGTTGATGACCTCGCCGTTGACGGCCGGCTCGGTGGCCAGCCGCTTGAGGATCTTCACATCGTCCTGAATGAAGCTGAAGCACCGTTTCTGGTTGCCGTCCCCGTAGATGATCGGCTGGCGGCCCTGGAGCATGAGGTTGGCCATGATGCTGGCGACGTTGCGATAGGGATCGTCGTACTTCTGCCGCGGGCCGATGATGTTGTGCGGGACCGCGATGACGTATTCCATTCCGTGCACGCGCGCGAGGTTCTCCAGCAGGGCCTCGGAACTGAGTTTGCCGATGCCGTACGGGTCCTGGGGCCGGGGGACCATGTCCTCCGTAAACGGCACGGTGTCCTGGGTCCCGTAGCGCGCCATGCTCGAACAGAAGACGAACCGGCGCACGCCGTTGGCGATGGCGGCGCTGATCATCGACACCGAGGCCTGAACGATGTTCTTGGTGACGAAGAAGGGGCTGAAGACGCTCAGTCCCTCGTATGCGCTGGCCGCGCAGTGGTAGACGACGTCGCAGCCTCGGGTGATCTTGACCATCGAGTTGTGGTAGGTGCAGTCGTACTGATGGAACTCGACGTCGGCCGGGACGTTGTCGAGATAGCCGCCCACGAGATTGTCGCATCCGACGACCTCATGGCCGTCGGCCAGGAAGGCGTCGGCCAGATGACTCCCGAGGAAGCCGGCGACGCCGCTGATAAACACCTTCATTCATGCCTCCGATGGATGAATACGCCCACACCGTGCTCGGAAACCACATCGGTCGATATCCTGATGAGGAAACTCTGCACGAGGTTCTCCTCAGATCCAGCTTGTCATGGACCGGACTCGCACGATCCGACCGGTGCAGAATCACAAAACGCAGTATATCGGCGGCCAAGGGTCCCGTAAACAGCGACCTCACTTCTTTCTGGCCCGGCCGAGGGCGGTGTAGAGCGTATGCTGCTGATAGGCGATTCGGTCGATTGAGAATTCGGCCTGAACGCGCTGGCGGGCCGCACTGGTCATGGCCACGACCTGCTCGGGCGTTCTCGCCAGGTGATCGAGCACCGCTGTGGCCATTGCATCGGGATCGTGCGGCGGCACGATGGTCCCGGTCCGACCGTCGGCGACCAGTTCCGAGACGGCGCCGACGTCGGTGGCCACCACAGGCACCTTCATGGCCATTGCCTCCAGCACCACATTGGGGCACGACTCGCAGATCGATGCCAGCACGAAGACGTCGAGCGCCGCCAGCATGGAGGGGATATCGTCGCAGAAGCCGGTGTAGATCACGTCGTCTTTGAGGCCCAACTCGACGGTCAGTTGCTGCAATCGCTCCCAGTAGCCGGGGGCGGTCGTCAATCTTCGCCCCACGATGATGAACCTGGCGTCGTCGGCCCGCTTCTTGATCCGGGCGGCGGCCCGGAGGAAGTCCTCGTGGCCTTTGAACGGATTCACGTTGCCGATCGTGCCGATGAGCGGGCAGGCCGGGGCGATGTGCCAGTGCTCTCGCACGCGGCGCCCTGCTTCGGGGCCATAGCGGTCCGGGTCGAACACCGTCGTGTCGGTCCCGGTGTGGAGCACAGCGGCCTTCTGTTGCAGCAGGGGGTGCGACGCCGTACGCGTGTGGCGAAGGCATTCGCCCTGGACGACAATCCGGGTCGCGAGCCGAGCCACCAGAGGCAGGAGCACGAACTGGACCGGACCGGGCAGATGATCGTTGTAGCACCACAAAACCGGTACCCGGCATAGGCGGGCCGCCACGGCGGGCACCAGATTCAGCGCCCCATCCACATCGACGACGTCGATTCGGCCGGACCGAACGATCTTCCGTATGCGCAACAGGTTCCAGGGCAACCAGAACAGAAACGCCAGCAGGTTCAACAACGGTCTTCGGCGACGCAGAAACAGCAGGTGTCTCAGATGGAAATGCTCGAAGGGACACGGGGGCCCCGGTTCCTTGGTTCTGGGCCCGAAGAGGAAGACCGTTTCGATGCCCTCGGCCTGCAGGCGTTCGGCGATCGCAAAGCTCAAGCGGTGCGGTCCGCCGAAACGGGGGTCGGCAATGCACCTCAGGACTCTCAGTCGGCCGTTCATGGAGTGTCAGAGACTTTCGGCATCCATCTCGGGCAGGCGAGAACGAAAGAACACAAACCCGAAGAATGCCTGGAAGTAGTACTGGTTGGATATCAGAAGGTGGTCGTAGAACGAGAAGACGATCACGATCAAGACGATCATGTAAAGATTCAGATACCCACAAGACCGCCCGGCCCGGCTCTGTACCGCGGCCGACAGAAGCCCGAGCAGGTAGGGAATGACACCCAGACCGACGAATCCGAAATCCTCATAGATATTGCGCAGATAGGTGTACACATTGGCCATGTAGGGAATGTGGATCTTCTCCATGTAGATGATGCTCATCGAATCGGGCACGGGAACCAGATGGGCCCGGGCCAACCACTTGTAGATGGGCAGGAACACGCTCTGCCCGAGGCGCCAGTTGCCGTCGTGGGTCTTGAGGAACTCGCCGAACGCCGCCAGCGGGCTGGCGATGTACCAGTACACCGAAACGAGGAACCCCATCAACCGACTGGAGGGGTCGTAATTGGCGCCCTTCTGGAGCAGGGCATCCACCAGAAGGAACAGCACAGCGAGGGCCGCAAGGGGGGCCACCAGGTGCCCGACCACCTCGATGGTCCGTCGGGTGCGATACTGCTGATGCAGGAACAGGTACGACAGCGCCATGAACAGCAGGTTGATCGTGACTTCCTTTCTCGCGATGCTGAGCAGGCCGATCCCCAGGGCGGCCAGCAGGAACAGCAACACGGTGCCGTATCGCCATCGACTGCGCCCGAAGTAGAGCAGGGCGCCCAGCAGGACGAAGCCGATGGAGAAGACGCTGCACGTCAGCGTGATGGCGATCGTGCAGAGCCGAACGGCCATCATGTCCGGGGTGATGCGCAGGGTGAGGGTCTGTCGCCACAGATGCGAATCGGTGATGAGACGCGACAGATCGATCTCATGCGTTCTGGCGAGAACCACGACCCGCACGGCACACATCACGACGGCCAGGAAACCGAAGAAGAGCGTGACGTGCAGATAGGTTCGAAGCGATCGGGCGTTCAGCGGAGCAAGTGCCGGCGCGTGAAGCATGCCGTCGCTCGTCCTGGTCCGTCGCAGCAGGACCCACGTCAAGTAACCGAGACTGAAGGCCGCCACATTCAGCCCGACCGCCCAGAAGACCTTGGGCGTCGCCGGGGGGAAGAACTCGACGTTGAGTCCCTCGACGTAGAGGGCGACGACCAGGCCCCATACGGCCAGATAGAGAAACAGCGGATTCACGAGACATCGCATCATGGGTGTACCTGTTCTCTCTTGCCCAAACGGCCGGCGAGTCCGTCGGCAATCGCGCGGACGACCAACGCCGTGCCGCGCCGGCCATGGCGCAACCCCAGCGCCAGGCTCAGGACAAGCAACTTGAGGTTTCTCAGCCACCGGAAGTTGAAGTGGCCGTTCACCACGAACATATTGCGGATGTGATAGTACTGTTTCCAGTCGAACGCGTCAACGCGCGGCCGGGGGTGGTAGGCCCGGCTGTCGATGACCGTGTACAGATCCAGCTTCTTTGCGGCCCGCCAGAGGTAGTCCTGTTCGTCGCCCCGAATGTACAGCTCCTTGTTCGGCAGTCCGATCTCGGTCACGATGCGAGCGGGAAGGAATGTCCCGTTGAAGGGGCAGGCCCAGCGGTACAGGCCGTTGCAGACCTTCTCGGCCACCTCGGACAGACGCCAATGATACACGCCCAATCGGGGATAGCCCTTTGGGGTGATCTCCTGGAGCGGGAAGGCCAGCGTGTCGCCGTCCGCCGGGTCCTGCGACAGGACCAGGCAGTTCAGCAGGAAGGGCCGGGGCGATGTCTCTTCGAGAAACCTTTTCTTGGCGACGAGCGCCTCCAGCGCCTTGGCGAAGGGCTCCAGATCGTCGTCCATCAGCCAGAGCCAGTCGAAGCCCGCCGCAGCACTGCGGC
>JAAYBA010000402.1 GCA_012719085.1 Planctomycetota bacterium | reverse complement strand
GGCGAGATTGCGATCGATCCATCGGAGCCGCTCGTCATGCTCGTCGGCACGCGCAACGGACGATGCCATATCTCGCACGATGCCGCCCTGACGTGGACGGCGTGCGCCGGGCCGGAAGGACAGGCGCTCGGCTTCTATTTCGACCGCACGAGCGGGGGGCGCATCCTGTTTGCCGCGACGGACAAGGGGATATGGCGATCCGATGACCGCGGCCAAACCTGGGCGAGGAAGACCAACGGCCTTCCTTCGCCGAATATTCAGGGCTTTGCCGGAGGGTCGAACGAGGCCAGCGGGCGCATCATTCTCTATTGCACCGTCCCCAGCAAGGACGAAGGCGGCGCCTTCACCGGCGGCGTCTTCCGCTCGACGGACCGGGGCGAGACCTGGCAGTCGGCTATGGGCGAGGGCATCAACACCGGGACGAAGACGGCAGACCAATGGGCCTACGGGCCTGTCGCGCAATACAGGCAGATTCTCACTACCGACGCCGACCCGCGTACCGTGTATGCATTGAACACGAGCACGGGGTTCCACCCGCCCCACCACGAGACGGTGTACCGCAGCGACGACGCCGGACGCACCTGGCAGGCCACCTACTTTCAGGACCCGCGATTCGAGCGATACAACGTCGCTCCCAACTATGTCACCGTCTCGGTGGGTCAGTCGCTCAAGGGAGGCGGCACACCCTTTGGAGCAGCCATCTGCAATAGCGACCCGAATCGTCTGATCCTGGTGTGGAGCCAGTCCTATATCACGCATGACGGCGGCGATTCATGGTTCAACGGTGACACCTACGTCGCGCCCGGCCACGAGGCCAAGCCCGGCTGCGCCTGGGCCTGCACGGGCCTGGTCGTCACCACGACGTGGCATTACTATATCGATCCGTTCGAGGCGAACCGTCATTACATCGCCTACACGGACATCGGCATGGCCCGCTCGCTCGACGCGGGCCAGACCTGGATCTGGTGGGACAGGAACACCTGGGCCCCATGGCGAAACACCTGTTATGAGATCGCATTCGACCCGGACGTGCCGGGCAGAATCTGGGGGGCGTTCTCCGACGTACACGACATCCCCAACGACAACATCATCTCCGAGCGCCACAGCCACAAGCGGCCCGGCGGCGTGTGCATCTCGCGCGACTTCGGCGCTTCATGGCAGGCGGAGGCAGAGGGCATTGGGCCCAAGCCGGTGACGTCGATCGTGCTCGATCCGAAGAGCCCCAGGGGCCGGCGCACGCTGTACGCCGGCGTGTTCGACGAGGGCGTCTACAAATCCATCGACGACGGAAAGACGTGGACGCTGAAGACAAACGGGCTGGGCGATCCGAAGAACATGCGCGTCAGCCGCGTGCTGCTCGGCGCCGACGGCACGCTCTTTGCGATGGTCTGTGCCAAGCGACTCGCGCAGGGCCAACCCCTGATGAGCGAAGGCGTGGGACTGTACCGGTCCAGCGACGGCGCTGAAACCTGGGAGAAAGTCAACCCGCCGAAGGCGGGCCTGTTCCTGTATCCCAAGGACTTTTCCGTTCATCCGACCGACAGCAACGCGATTCTCGTCGGCACCTGTGATGCGAATTGGGACGACCGGTCGGGCGGTCTGTACCGCACCGACGACGGCGGCCGTTCGTGGCGCCGGATCGGCCGCCAGGGCCGGCAGACCTTCGGCGGATACTTCCACCCCCAGCGCGACGGATGGATCTACATGACGCTCACCGAAGGGGCGCCCGGCGCCGGCTTATGGCTCTCGCGAGACGACGGGCAGACGTGGCAGGCGTTCGACGAGCTGCCCTTCTCGAACGTGCAGCGTCTGACATTCGACCCATCCGACGATGGTGTGATGTACGTCACCACCTTCGGCGGCAGCGTCTGGCGCGGGCCGGTCGCACCGCGATAAGGCGAGCGTCGCCTACGGGGCGGCTACCCGGAATCGTTCGTCGGGCCATCCGAGATTGTTCGCAACCGACTGCGGAAACACCCACGGCGAGGCATCCGCCTGATGCAGTACCACCGGCGCGCGCTCGGCGGCCATGGCGACGGCTTGCGGCACGTCGAGGTAACGTAGCACATTGAGGAAGGTCGGGCCGTCGCGATGCGTCGAAGGCAACTCGGACAAATCCAATCGCTCGACAGACGGCTCGAAAAGCGAGGCATAGAGCGCGATGCCCGCCATATTCCCCTGGGCCGTCAGCTCCACCGGCAGGCCTTCTATGGCGGCAATGTGGTTCAGGGCCTGCACGGCCCGGCGGACGTCCCAGACGCACATGCCGTCGAGCGTCTGGCCAAGCAACATGAACCGTCTGCGAATCTGCACCTGCTTTC
>JAAYBA010000401.1 GCA_012719085.1 Planctomycetota bacterium | reverse complement strand
GTGACGGTGCTTACGCCCAACGAGACCGAGGCCCAGATCCTGACCGGGATGGAGGTGAGCGACGAGGTGACGGCGTCTCTGGCGGCCGAATGGCTGCTGTCGTCGGGGGTCGGGGCCGTGATCGTGACGATGGGGGCCCAGGGCTTTCTGCTGGCCACCGGGACGACAAGGGAATTCGTCCCGGCGGTGTCGGTGCGGGCGGTGGACGCTACGGCGGCCGGAGATGCCTTCACGGGCAGCCTGGCGGTCGGTTTGGCACAGGGACAATCCCTTCGTGAGGCTGCGATGTTCGCCGGCCGTGTGGCGGCGCTATCGACCACGCGGATGGGGGCGCAGTCCTCGATGCCGACCCGACAGAAAGTGGAAGCATTTCGTTCTGCGATGGAACTGGACGGATAGGAGAACGCCATGAGTCATTTTAACCGATCGACTGTGAGGGTCCTCGCGATTGTCACGATGGTCCTGGTTGTGGCCTCAGGTGGGTGCCGCAAGAAGGACGACAGGCCGACTGTGGCCCTGGTGATGAAGTCCCTGGCCAACGAGTTCTTCAAGACGATGGAAGAAGGGGCCCGGGCGCATCATGCCGAGCACAGGGACCAGTACAACCTCGAAGTGCGCGGGATCAAAGATGAAACCGACGTGACCCAGCAGATTGCCTACGTCGAGCTGATGATGGCCCAGGGCGTCGACGCGATCGTCATTGCACCGGCCGACTCGAAGGCCCTCGTGGCGGTCTGCAAGAAAGCGATGGACGCCGGCATCGTCGTGGTCAATATCGACAACAAGTTCGACGAGGATGTGCTCTGGGATAAGAACATCAAGATCCCCTTCGTCGGGCCCGACAATCGCAAGGGGGCCAAGCTGGCCGGGGTGTACCTGGCGACGCGGCTGAATCCGGGCGACAAGGTCGCCATCATCGAGGGGGCCCCGAACGCCTTCAATGGCATCCAGCGCAAGGCGGGGTTCGAGGACGCCATGATCGGCAGCAGCATGAACATCGTGGCTTCGCAGACCGGGTACTGGGAAACGGACAAGGCCCAGCCCATCGCCTCGGCCCTGATCAACGAGCACCCCGATCTCAAGGCGCTGCTCTGTGCCAATGACAGCATGGCGCTGGGCGCGGTGGCGGCCCTGCGCGACGCGGGCAAGTCGGACGGTATCTACATAGTCGGCTTCGACAACATCGCGGCTGTTCAGCGGCTGCTCAAGGAAGGCAAGATCCTCTGCACGGTGGACCAGCACGCGGATAAGCTGGCGCTGTATGGCATTCAATACGCTCTGGACATTCTCGCCGGCAAGGCGACGCCTGCCGACAAAGAGACTCCCGTCGATCTGGTGACGGCGGAAACGCTCTGATGATGTCTGCTGCGACCGACGTTCTACTGACCGTTGCCGGGATCGACAAGGCCTTTCCCGGCGTCCAGGCGCTCTCGCAGGTGCGCATCGACCTCCGCGCCGGCGAGGTGCATGCTCTGGTCGGCGAGAATGGGGCGGGCAAGAGCACGCTGACGCGGATTCTCGCCGGAATCGAGACGCCGGACGCCGGGCGGATGTCCCTGGCCGGGCAACCCTACAGGCCCGTCGGCCGGCGGCCGGCGGAGGCAGCGGGCGTTCGCATGGTGATGCAGGAGTTGAATCTCATCGCCAATCTGAGCGTCGCCGAGAACATCTTCATCGAACGCCTGCCCAGTCGATTAGGCTTCATCGACTACAAAGCCCTGAATCGCTCCGCTCGCGAGGCGATGCGTCAGGTCGGGCTTTCACAGATCGATCCATCGACGCCTGTGGGAGCCCTTGGCGTCGGGCAGCAGCAGATGGTGGAGATCGCCAGCGGGTTGTCGAGACGATGTCGTGTCCTGATGCTCGACGAGCCGACCGCTTCCCTGACCGACAGCGAGGTAGAGTTGCTTTTCGCCCAGATCGCTCGTCTCAAAGCCGAAGGCGTCGGGATCATCTACATTTCCCACCGGATCGAGGAGGTGCTCCGGATCGCCGACCGCGTGACCATCCTGCGGGATGGCAAGCTCGTGACGACGCGCGATGCACGAGCGCTGCATTGTGACGATGTGATTCGTCTGATGGTCGGCCGCGACCTGGACCCGGATGTGCTGGCGCCCGGCGGGCAGCGAGGGGCCCCGGCGCTTCGCGTGGCCGGTCTGCGGGCGGGTGAAAGAGTTCAGGACGTTTCCTTCGAGGCCTATCGCGGCGAGATCCTCGGCGTGGCGGGTCTGATGGGCTCGGGCCGGACCGAAACCATGCGGCTGATCTTCGGCGCCGATCGGCGCAACGCCGGGGACATCTACCTGCACGGCTCCGACAAGCCGGCGCTCATCCGGCGGCCCCGTGACGCTGTCCGACTCGGAATCGCATTGCTCACCGAGGACCGCAAGGAGCAGGGATTGTTCCTGCCTCTGGTGATTCGGGCCAATGTCTCGATCGCCCATCTGAAGGGCGTCAGTACGCTGGGTTGGCTGAACGGCGCCCGCGAAAGGATGGTCGTGAAGCGGTTTATCGAGTCGCTGGACATCCGCTGCTCGTCGTGCGAGCAGGCGGTTGGGCAACTCAGCGGCGGCAATCAGCAGAAGGTGGTGATCGCCAAGTGGCTCTACCGCGATTGCGACGTCCTCATTTTCGACGAGCCAACGCGAGGGATCGACGTCGGCGCGAAATTCGAGATCTATCGTATGCTGGCCGCTCTGGCCCAGCAGGGCAAGGCGATCCTCTTCGTTTCGTCCGATCTGAAGGAACTGATGGCGATCTCGCATCGGATCATGGTGCTCTCGGCCGGCCGTGTGGCCGGCACATTCGCCCGGAACGGCTGGTCCGAAGCACAGATCATGTCGGCCGCCTTCAGCGAGTATGTCTGAGACACAACCTCAGGGCATGGGGACAAAGGCATGACACCAACGAACCAGGGATCGATTCGGTTGTTCCGCCTGGCAGGCATCGAGCTGTACCTGCACTGGTCGTGGTTCCTCGTGGCGTACTACGGGATCAGCATGCGAGCCGGACGCTATCCGTCCATGACGTGGAACGTGCTGGAATACCTGGCGTTGTTTGCAGTCGTCCTGCTGCACGAGTTCGGCCATTCGCTGGCCTGTCGGCAGGTCGGCGGTCACGCCGACCGCATCGTCCTGTGGCCGTTGGGAGGCGTGGCATATGTGGACCCGCCGCAGCGGCCTGGCGCCACGCTATGGAGCATCGCTGCCGGACCGCTCGTGAACGTCGTCCTCATTCCGGTGTTCTTCTTGCTGGCGATGGCGATGGGAGCCAGCGGTCTGGCGGATCGCGCCCCGAATGCATTGCGGCTGGTGCAGGCGATCTTGTTCATCAACGTCGGCCTGCTGGCCTTCAACCTTCTGCCCATCTATCCCCTCGACGGCGGCCAGATCCTGCGGTCGCTGCTGTGGTTTGTGGTCGGTCGAGCGTGGAGCCTGATCGTCGCAACGGTGATCGGCCTGATCGGCGTCGTGGGGCTCTTCCTTTTGGCCCTCTGGACGCAATCGCTCTGGCTCGGCATTCTCGCGGTGTTCATTCTTCTGAACTGCTGGAGCGGACTGCGGCATGCGCTGCATCTGGTGCGTGTGGCCAGGGTGCCGCGCCATGCGGAGTTTTCCTGCCCAGCGTGCCGGACGTCACCGCCGGCGGGCGCCGTTTGGACCTGTGGCAACTGCCGAAATCGGTTCGATATGTTCCAGGAGCAGTCTGTCTGCCCCCATTGCGGCACCGCCTATCTGGCCATCCCCTGTCTGGACTGTGGGCAGTTCCACCCTCTTGCCGCCTGGACGTCTGTCTTGCCACGTCCATCGGAGCCTCCGGTTGTCGCTCTCGACGAAGATCCTC
>JAAYBA010000400.1 GCA_012719085.1 Planctomycetota bacterium | reverse complement strand
GGGCCCTCGATGCCTTCGATTCGACCGATCTCGACGGTTCGTCCGAATCCGAATCGTCATCGTCGCAGGGCGCTGCGGGGTCTTCGGACCCGCGTCCGGTCGCCTCCGAGGCCGGACAGACCCTCAGTTGGGCCCCCATGTCGGATCTGCCTCTGACCGTCGAGATCACAACAGAGGCCGGCGTCGAGGTGACCACTATCATGGGACGGGTCTATGCGCGGTGGCAGCAACAGGACCCACAAGGGACCGGCTCGACGGTCTACGAATTGGAGGCCGACAATCTCGTTCTCTGGCGATACCCGAAGGACGCCGATCATGCGGACACCGATGCGTTGCCGGGGCGGCGGCAGGGGGTCGGCGAGATCTACGTCAGCGGCGACGTTCACATCCGCCAGGGCCAGCGGACCATCCGCGCCAGGCAGTTGTACTACGATCTGCGCCATCAGAGAGGACTGATCGACGACGCCGTGATGCGGACGTTCGATTCGGCGCGGAATATCCCTGTCTATGTTCGCGCCAATCGGCTCAGACAGGTGGCGGCGAACGAATTCGAGGCCCACGGCGTCACGATCACGACGAGCGAGTTTCACACGCCTCAGTTGTCGGCCACCGCCCAGACGGTGCGTGTCGTTGACCGAGTGGCGGAGGATGAGCGCGATGCCGCCGCCTCTGCCGACGCCGACTTCGACGTGCAGATGGACGGGGTTCGCTTCAAGTACTACGACACCACGATCTTCGGCCTGCCCTCGTTGCGGCCGAACCTTCAGCGGCCTGACGTGCCGATCCGATCGGCAAGAGTCGGTCAAAGCCGGACATATGGAGTTTCTGTCGAGACGCAGTGGTTTCTCAGTCGCATCCTCGGGCTGCGCGAGCCGGAGGGCACCGACAGCACGCTTTCACTGGACTATTATGACAAGCGAGGGGTCGGAGGCGGGGTCGAGATCGAGTACGAACGGGAGGACTACTTCGGCAAATTCCTCGGCTACGCGATCGACGACGACGGGACCGATCGGCTCAGCCGGTCCCAGAAGGACGTTGAGTTCTCCGAGGACGTCCGTGGGCGGGTGAAGTTCCAGCATCGTCACTTTCTGCCCTTCGGATGGCAACTGACGGCCGAAGCCAGCTATCTGTCCGATCAGAATTTCCTGCAACAGTACTATCGCAGTGAATTCAACGTCGGCAAAGAGCAGGAGACCGTGCTGCACCTCAAGCGGATCGAGAACAACTGGGGTCTGTCCCTGCTGGGCAAGGCACGGATCAACGATTTCCTCGACAAGGTCGAGGAGATGCCGACGGGCCAGTTCCACTGGGCCGGCCAGTCGTTCTTTCAGGACCGCCTGACGTTTTACAGCGGCAACCAGATCAGCCGGTATCGCTATCTCTACAGTGAAGAGGCCCCTTCGAGAGGCTCGGAGGAGTTCTTCATGTACACGATGACCCGCAACGAGATCGACATGCCGCTGGCGGTGGGCCGGTCGAAGGTCGTGCCGTTTGTCGCCGGGACGTTTGCCTATGAGGACGGCGGGGGTTTCCAGTCGGCGCTGGACGACTCGCCCGTCGAGCGCAAGGACACGCTGTGGCTCGGCGAGGGCGGCGTGCGGATGTCGGCGCCGCCGTTCTGGCGGATCTATCCGAACGTCCGGTCTCGCTTCTGGGATCTGGACCAACTGCGCCATGTGGTCAGCCCTCAGCTCACCGCGGTGGCATATACACACAGCCACAGGGCCGGCGAGCAGCGGGATGTCCTGGACCTCGGCATCTACCAGCGTTGGCAGACCAAGCGGGGGCCAGGGGGGCCCGCCGGCCAGAGGACGGTCGATTGGCTCAAGCTGGATCTGGATTTCGTGTGGGTCAACGATTCGGCCGATGCCGCCGGCGGACCCGACCGGATCCTCTGGAACCAGCCGTTCATCCCCCTGACGAACCCATCGGGCAGCGTGTTGCTGCCGCAGGACCGGCGGGCCACGGGGCTTTTCGGGCCGCGCCGCAACTACATCGGGGCCGATGCCGCGCTGCGGCTCACCGACACCACATCCATCCTGGCCGACGCGCACTACGACATGCAGAGCGGCGTCTTCGGGCAGGTCGATGTGGGGTTCTCTCGCTTGTGCTGGCCCAATCTGAGCTATTACGTGGGCAGCCGCTACCTCCGACGCGTCGTCAGCGGACGCGAGAGGGGCTCCAACGCCGTTACCTTCGCCGCCACCTACGTGATCGACCCCAGATACACCGCAGTTTTCTCCCAGCAGTACGATTTTGACTATGGCCAGAGCACCCGAAGTGATATAACGTTGATTCGCAGATACCATCGGATGAATCTGGCGATGACGCTCAGCGCCGATGAATCGCTCGACGAACAGAGCTTCGTGGTCAGTCTCTGGCCGCAGGGTGTGCCGGAACTGGCCTTTGGCCTGCGCCGGTACATGGAGTTGGGGGCGTCGGAGATGTACTGAGCCCCGGCTTCGCCGTCGAATCCGAGCGATTCAATGGGGTTGGGGCTCACGGATTGCTGTTGGGATCGTCGAAAACGGAATCCGGATGACTTTGACTGGTTTGGACACTATGTAAGGAGCAGACTATGCCGTTAGTCAACACCAAAAAGATGTTCGAGATGGCCTATAAGAATGGCTACGCCATCGGTGCGTTCAACGTCAACAACATGGAGATCACGCAGGGGATCGTTCAGGCGATCGCCGAAGAGAAGGCGCCCCTGATCCTGCAGATCTCCCGCGGCGCCAGGGAGTATGCCAAGAACAGCTATCTCAAGGCCATCATCGACGTCGTCGTCAAAGAGAACCCGGACATCCCCGTTGCCATAAACCTTGACCACGGCGATACTTTCGAGACGTGCAAGGAGTTCGTGGACGACGGATTTACCTCGATCATGATCGACGGCTCGCACCTGCCCTTTGAAGAGAATATCGCGATCACCAAGAAGGTGGTCGAATACGCCCATCCTCGGGGCGTCGTCGTCGAGGCCGAGCTCGGGCAGCTCGGTGGCATTGAGGAGGATGTCGTTGGTGTTGATGACGTCAGCAAGCATATTGCCGATCCGGATCAGGCGGTGGAGTTCGTCGAGAAGACCGGGTGCGATTCGCTGGCCATCGCCTGCGGAACCAGCCACGGGGCGTACAAGTTCAAGACCGCACCAACGCTGGCCTTCGACGTAATAGAAGAGATCGGTCGCAGGCTGCCGGGCTTCCCCCTGGTGATGCACGGCTCCAGCAGCGTTCTGAAAGAGTTCAAAGATCTGATTAACAAGTACGGCGGCAAGATGCCCGACGCCATGGGGGTTCCGGAGGAGATGGTGACCAAGGCCTCCAAGATGGCCATGTGTAAGGTCAATATCGATACCGACCTGCGAATGGCCCTGACGGCCAAGATTCGACAGGTCTTCGCTGAGAAACCGGCGGAGTTCGATCCGCGCAAGTATCTGGGACCGGGCCGCGATGCCATTCGCGAAATGGTCCGCCACAAACTGCATGTCCTCGGCTGTGCCGGCAAGGCGCAGGAGTGCCTGTAGAGGCGTGGGTGATAACCCTTGCATTTGCCCGGCGATCCCGGACCGATGGGCCTGGGATCGCCGTGGTAGGTTCATTGTGTGGGCTTCCTCGTTGCGGCCGGGGTCTCCAATAGTTGAAAGGGACGATCATTGACAACCCAAGAACCAAGAAGGCCTTCGTCTGATTCACGTCGCGACGAAAGCAAGGCCTGGGGAGCCCGCGTTCGGAACCTGGTCCTGCTCTCATGCACGTTGACCCTGGTTTTGTCCAGTTGGTTTGGAGGCTACAGTTGCACGGCGCAGTCCGGCCGATCGGTTGCTGCCGGCGCCAGGACGACCGGCGAGAACAGGGCGGGAACCGAGGGTACACAGGTCGATCCTCTCCGTGAGGCCTGTCAGCGGATCTACCAGGGTCTGTTCGCCGAGGCAGACGAGTGGATCCAGAAGGCCAGGCCTGCGCACGGCCCGCGAGCCGAGCAGCTCGAACAGATCGTCGAGCAATACAAGCAGATTGATGAGCGGCGACGGGCGGCCCGCGCCGAGGCGTACGCCGAGCAACTGGGCAAGCTCGAGGGGCTTAAGACGGTCGTGGACCTTTCGCGAATTGATCCGCCGCCGGTGGCCGAACTCGATGAGGACGCGCTGCTGTTGGCGGACGATGAGCCCAACGAGCCCAATGACGTTACCGACGTTCTGGCGGTGCTCGTCAAGGCCACGGAATTTGCCAACGAGCAGCAGAAGGGCACCTTGCTGGCCGATCCATTCGTTCAGAAGGTCCTCCAGGTCAGCATCGACCGCAGTGTGATTCTCGAGGCCGAGGGCAAGTGGCTTGACGCCTATGCGGGCTACTACTACTGGCTCCAGGCCATCGATCCGAACAACCGCGGCTATTCCGACCACGCCGAGGAACTTCTGGACAAGGCCGGCGTCGCCGGGTCGTTCCAGGACAGCCCCTGCGAAACCCGTACGGAGCGATTCGAGGGCGTCGAAGAGCGGATGTTCGAGCGGGCGATGGACGCACTGAGCCTGCATTATGTCAACAGTATCGATTACGTTCAGATGGCGACCGAGGCCATCAAACGCTGCGACCACCTGGCCCAGGTGCTGGTGATCGCCGGCGCCCGCGACCCGAATGCCAACGGCTCGTTCCCCTCGCCGGCGCCCGAGAAGGTGACGGCCTGGTCGGTGGCCTTGACGGGCTTGCGAGAGGATGTCGAGGCCCGGGCACAGGACTTCGGCAAGGAAGATTTTCTGGCCGTCCTGAAGAAGGCCCTGTCGTTGAACGATGCGACGGTGCAACTGCCGCGTCGGCCGCTGATCGCTCACTTCGCCGAAGCGGCGCTGAACACGCTCGATCCGTACACCGTCATGGTCTGGCCGCGGCAGGTACAGGACTTCGAGAAGATGATGATGAACGAGTTCTCAGGCATCGGGATCGAGATCTCCAAGCCGCGAGGACTGCTGACCATCGCCAGTCTGCTGCCCGATACGCCCGCGTACCGCGCGGGCCTGGACGCCGGTGATGTGATTGAGGCCGTCGATGGCGTGCCCACCAAGGACATGAGTCTGACGTGCGCCGTCAAGAAGATCACCGGGCCCAAAGGAACGAGCGTGACGCTGGCGGTCAAGCGGCCGCTGGAGGACAAGGCCGAAGAGATCACGATCACGCGGGACCGCATCATCGTGCCGACCATTCGCGGCTGGCAGAGAACCGAAGCCGGAACATGGCTGTACACGGTCGATGCGGCCAACCAGATTGGCTACGTGCGGATCACGAGCTTCTCGGCCGAGACGGCCGCCGACTTCGAGGCCGTGCTGCGCGAGCTGGAGGCGCAGGGGCTCAAGGGCCTGATCGTCGATCTGCGTTTCAACACGGGCGGGCTGCTCGACAGCGCCGTCAAGATCGTCGACAAGTTCGTTCGCGAAGGCCTGATCGTGCGAACGCAACCCAAGATGGGGATGATCCCCAGCTACGAATATGCCCATCGCCGGGGGACGCACCCGGACTATCCGCTGGTGATCCTGATCAATTCGAGCAGCGCCAGTGCCTCGGAGATCGTCGCCGGCGCGCTGGGTGACCCGAAGCACGAGCGGGCGGTTCTCGTGGGCAGCCGCACCCACGGCAAGGGAAGCGTCCAGGGCATCACGCACTATCCCGGCGGCGGCGCCCAGTTGAAATACACCATGGCCTACTACCACCTGCCCTCGGGGCAGCGCGTCAAGAGCCGCGAGGCGGTCGAGAAGGAAGGGGGCAAGGACTGGGGAGTCGGCCCGGATGTCGAGATCAAACTCAACAGCAACGAGTTGAAGACCATGATCGATGTGCAGAGGGACAACGACGTTCTCGTCCAGTCGGCCCGCGACGAACACGGTGATTCCTACAAGAAACGCACGCTGGAAGAGACGCTCCAAGCCGATCCGCAACTGGCGGTGGGCCTGCTGGTCGTCAAGGCCCGATTGGTCGAGGCCGATGCACCGGCGATGAACTGACGAATGGGCCGATTGCGGAAGGCTGGACGTTGACGAGTCAGAGCGATACAGACAAGTTCGAGCAGCACAGACAGGACAAGATCGAGAAGCTGGCGGCCTTGGGGATCGACCCTTACGGTTCGCGGTACGACCAGGTCGAGCCGGCCGAATCGATCAAGGCGCGATTCCAGGACGAACAGGAAGGCCAGCACGCGCGCTGTGCCGGACGGATCGTTTTGTTCCGTGACATCGGAAAGCTGGTCTTTATCACCCTGCGGGACCGCAGCGGCACCATTCAGGTCGGGCTCAGCAAGAGCATCCTGAAAGACCAATGGCCGCTGGCCAAGCTGCTCGATCTGGGCGACATCATCGGCGCCGTCGGCCAGCTCGGAAGGACCCGCACCGGCGAGATCACCATTTGGGTCGAAGAGAACGGCCTGGCCTTCCTGAGCAAGTGCCTGGCGCAGCCCCCGGAGAAATTCCACGGACTGGCCGACATCGACCAGCGATACCGCCAGCGCTATGTGGACCTGTGGGCCAATCCGGAGGTTATGGAGCGGTTCAAGAAGCGAAGCGCCATCATCGCCACCATCCGCCAGTTCCTCGAAGCCAGGGGCTTTCTCGAAGTGGAGACGCCCATGATGCAGGCCATCGCCGGCGGGGCGGCCGCCAAGCCGTTCATCACGCATCACAACAGTCTCGACCTCGATCTGTACCTTCGGATCTCGCCCGAGCTGTTCCTCAAACGCCTGCTCGTCGGCGGGCTGGAGCGGGTCTTCGAGATCAATCGCAGTTTCCGCAATGAAGGGCTCAGCCGGCGGCACAATCCCGAATTTACCATGATCGAGGTCTATCAGGCGTACGGTGACTATAACGTCATGATGGATCTGACTGAGGAACTCATTGGGTCGTGTGTGGCAGCCCACTGTGCCGACACGAACGTCACGTTCGGCGATTGTGACGTCAATCTGGCCCGGCCCTGGCGACGGGCCCGCTACGCCGATCTGCTCAAGGAGCACAGCGGTTGCGACATCGACGATATCGACGCCGTCCGTCGCAAGGCCCGCTCGCTGGAGCTGGACGAATCCGCGATGGACGATGCGGTTGTGGTCAATGAGGTGTTCGAGGCGACGGTGGAGGATGCGCTGATCGATCCGACGTTTGTCCTGGACTACCCGGCGGTCCTGTGCCCGCTGACCAAGCGCAGCAAGACCGATCCGCGATACGCCGACCGCTTCGAGTTGTTCATTGCCGGCATGGAACTGGCCAACGCCTATACCGAGTTGAACGATCCGGCCCAGCAATATGAGAACTTCCTCGTGCAGCTCAAGGGCCAGGAAGACACGATGGCCACGATGGACACCGATTTCATCAAGGCGCTGAAGTATGGGATGCCGCCGGCCGGCGGCCTGGGGATCGGGATCGACCGGCTGGTGATGATTCTGACCGGCGCGACGACGATTCGCGACGTAATCCTGTTCCCGCACCTGAAGCCGGTGGATGCGCCGACGCCGGGCTGATCGCGATTGTGGCATTCAGGTTTCTCGATGTTGAAGCTATTCCTCTGGCTGAGATACCTTCGAAAGCGGCGGATCATCTTCTTGAGCATCGC
>JAAYBA010000399.1 GCA_012719085.1 Planctomycetota bacterium | reverse complement strand
GAAGCGTTGCGGCCGGAGGCCGCGTGTCTCGTATCTCGTCGTTCGTATCTCGGCAGGCTTGACGCGTGGGTCAGGAGCCGGCCCTACGGCTGTTCACGTTCTTGCCCGACGTGGACGCGGTTCGCTTATCCGCGTGTTGTCGCCACAAGGGGTCGTTCTTCAGGGTCTCCTGTATCCGCTCTTCTATCTGCTCGGCGGTCAGCCCGGCGTAGGCACGGGACAACTCCCTCCCGGCGCTTTCGCATGAAAGCCACGGCGTCAAACGTCTTCTTCATACCACACCTGTGCAGCGCAAAGCCATCGAGCGCATTGTAGGCTATCACCTGGGAAATGTCAACGGAAGGCGCATGGCGGGCTGCATGACGGCACTTGCGATCCGGCGTCCAGATCACCCCGATGTGCTGCGTTCGTAGTATCCCGGCGCGCCCAAATACCGACCTCGGGAAAACCAACCTGCGGCAACATCGGCCTCGCTTTCGAGCTTCTACTCTTGAGTCATTCGGGCTTGTTTCGGATGTCGGATTTCGATATTCGGGCTTCCGGAATGTGACCCGAGCGAACAGCGCACAAACGCTCACCCCCCTGAACTCCCCGAAGCAACCAATAATCAATGATCAATTCGTCGCCTACCTGGGAGAAATTGCCCGCCAGCGAATCACTACAAACCCGCTGCAGCGTCGGCCTTATCTTCGAGCTTCTACGAACGCCTCTGCGCTCAGCTCTGGGACTGGTCGAGGATGAGGTTCTTGACCTTCTGGCTGGGCAGGTTCAGGGCGCCGTAGGCGGCGGCCGCGGCGGCCCGCAGATCGGGATCGGTCTCGTCGGAACCGGTCAGCTCGTAGATCTGGTTGACGGTCGGATCGGCCAGGAGACTGCCGTGGAGCTTGGCCGAGTTGGCCAGCGAGGCAAAGGCCTCGATCCGGACGTCCATCTCGTAGTCGTCGCTGAGCGCGGCCTCGGCGATCGCCCGCTGGGCATCGGGACTGCTCAGGTAGGCCAGCGTCTGAGACGCGAGGACCTGGAGGTCGTGATTCTGGCCCTTGGTCGCGGCGATCAGGGCCGATTGCGCCAGGGAAAGGTCGATCACCGGGTTCCGGCTGACGCCCACCTTCAGCAGGGCCTCAACCGCTCGCATCGCGTATTCCTCCGCCAACTCGGCGGTCCAGTCGCCGGCGCCGGCCTGGGGGCCCAGTGCCTCGGCGAGGTTCTGCACGACCAGGCGGCTCTCGTTGAAGGCCTGTCGCGGTCCGGCGTTGGCGATGGCGATGGCAGCGGTGTACCGCACCGCCCGATCCGAGAAGGACAGGGCCTGGAGCATGGGCTGGGCCGGGCCGACGGTATAGAGCAGCGAATTCTCGCCGGCGTTCGTCGCCAGGGCCTCGGCCGCTCCCAGGGCGACCGCTGCATTCTGATCGTTGAGCCCGCGAAGCAGCGTCTGCTGGAGGTACTCGGGACCGGCAGTCCTGGCGTAGGTCAGCGCCGAAGCGTGCTGCGGGCCGAAATACTCAGGCATCGGCAGGCCCGTCGCCTCGGCCTTGAAGAACGCCGCAAGCCACAGCCCGATCGAAAGGCCAAACTGCTCGTCGGCCTTGAGCGACCATTCGCAGCAACGCATCGCCATCAGTTCGTTGAAATACGCCCGGTCCACTTCCTCTCGGATGAGGCGCTCGGCGTCGGGGTCCCAGAACCAGATATTGGCGAACGCCGGCCCCTCCTGCGGGGCCAGTGACTCGTCGTGGTAGTAGTACTTCTCGGCCAGTTGGAAGAACATCGCCGCAGCGGGGGCATTGCTCATCCGCGGATCGATCTTCTGGATGCTCTGGGCCGCCAGATTGCGGAGTTCGACCGAGGCGTCCTTTTCTACAACGTACTTCAGGTACGGCAGCGACTGCGGATAACCGATCTGCCCCAGCGCCCGGATGACCTCGGCCTTGACTGCGTCGTTCGACATCTGGAGCGCCGCTGTGAGGGGACGAATCGCGTTGCGGCCGATCTGCGGAAGCGCTTCGAGAAGGTTGTCCAGCTCATCGCGACGGGCGGGGTCGGCGATCGCGTCGAGCATGAAGGGGATCGCGTATTCGCCCGAGTCCTTCAGACGCCTGATGGCATTCATCTTCCCGCGGATCGTCGTGCTCAGCCGGGCGATCTCGTCGACGATCACCTGGGGATCGGATCGTAGCTCGAAACGCCCCTGTTCGATCACGCCCAGAAGCTGCTTGGCCAGCGACGCCAGCTCCGTGTCACGGGAGGTATCGACTACGCGCATCGCCAGATCGTACCCTTGTGGATTAGCCTGGCTCAATTCGAGCAGTCTCACTGGATCGGGATTGCTGTCGAGAATGGCCTGGGCATACCCTTTCGCAAGATCGAACCGCCCGATCTTGCAGAAATGCAGGTAATCGTTCCAGTCATCGGCGAGTGTCCGCTGCTGTGCAAGACTCGGGCCTGCGATCCAGATTCCGATAAGGAAAACCACGGCAACGGTTCGTCCGTTCAACATCGAGATGCCTCCCATACCCCTTGTGCCCAGATATAGGACCTGGCCCGGCGGCGGACAGCGGCAGGCACGGGCGATGAAGGCCCTGTCCTGCCGACCTCCACAGCCGGGCGGTCCGTCCCTTTCGAAGGCGGTTACAGCCAATAAGCCACTGTTGTATTCGGCCTTAATCATACGATTCTAAAACGAAATGGCCCTTCTGTCAACAAAAAACCCCTTTCCCAGCCTCCCCATTTCCATTGCATTGCCACACACCTCCCCTGTCTGCTTTCCTAATCTGGCTCCTGTTTCTGGCGTTTGGCCCGACTATCGGGACCACTGAACGCCAGACCGGGGCAGCAAACGCGATCTGGCCTGAAAATCCGTTGCACCCAAGCCCGCCTCCCGCAGGACACCGAAGCAAAGTCTCCCAGGCGTTGAAACCGGCCGATCCTCTCGATGGCATCCGGCCACCCCAGTGGCCCGAAATTGTAACTCCAGGCAGGAATACACCGCAACCGACTGATAATATAGCGAATCTGGGAAGGTTTTCCTTGATGTCCCCATATCGGACGTAGTAGAATCATGAAGCTGATTCTGTACACAGCGGCCGCTTCCGGTGACCGCTGGACCTGAGAGAGTGCATGGGTAAGTCAGTGGGTAGAGCGGCGTCAACTCTTCTGAGCAGCGCATGGTCTGGGTTACGAGACGGTCTATTTCGTCTCTCCGCTGGGGTTGCGCCGACGGACGAGGAAGGAGGTGATCGGGCAGATTCTGTTGTCTTCTCCCCGGCGAGACGGGACGATTCTCAGATTTGCACACGCGACAGGGACGCGTAAGGAGGAAGGGAACAAGGGTTCTGAAAGTTCATTCGGGGGGGAGGGCGTGCGGGCATGTTGTCCCGGCACATGAAGTTGCGTTCAACTGAAGGAGGACGGTCATGTTCAAGAAGCTTACATGGTTCACATTCATATTGGTGGCCCTGAGTATGGGCGCCGGTCTGGTCTACGGGCAGTCGGTGAGTATCAACTTCCAGCCAGCGAGCAGCGAGGAACCGAACGACTACCTGCCGGATTCCGGCCTGCTCTTCGGCGACCGCGGCAATGGCTTCAGCTACGGCTGGGACCGTGACACTACGGCCGACACACGCGATCGCAACAGCGACAACGCACTCGATCAGCGGTACGACACCATGATGCACTTCTCCAAACAGGGTGATGCAACATGGGAGATCGCCCTGATCGACGGGGAATACGATCTGTTCATCGTTTGCGGCGATCCCGGCAACACCGACCAGACCAACACGCTCGATGTCGAAGGCACTCTTGTGGCCGATATCGACGGGCAATCCGAGGGGGACTACTTCGACGAGCTCTGCGCGACGGTCGAGGTGATCGACGGCCGCCTGACGATCACGCCGGGTCCCGGCGCCAGCAACGCCAAGATCTGCTTCATCGACATCACATACGTCGGGCCGCCGAAGCAGCCCACACAGCCCAGCCCGGCAGACGGCGCCACCGACCAACTCTATGACGCAATCGTGCTGGAGTGGACTCCGGGCGTCTACGCCGAACTGCACAACCTCTATCTGGGCACGAGCCTTGAAGAGGTCGCCGCCGCCGATATCGACGCCGTCGTGATCGACGACGAGATCGACGTTGTCGATGTCAACGACGTTGTCGATGTCAACGACATTGCCGACGCCAACGACATTGCCGACGCCAACGACATCGCTGAAGACGTCGTCGAGGAAGTGACAAGCAATGTTGTAGCCGTGGCACTGGAGACGGCCAGCTACGACCCCGGTCGGCTCGAATTCGGCCAGACGTACTACTGGCGCGTCGATGAAGTCAGCAGCGACCCCAACATCGGTGTGGTGCGAGGCGCCATCTGGAGCTTCACGGTGGAGTCGTACGGCATTCAGATCGTGAATGTCACGGCCAGCGCGTCCAGCGCCGAGAGCGCCGCGTTCGGACCGGAGAAGACCATCGACGGTTCCGGTCTGGATGAAAACGATCTGCACTCGGCCAGTGGAACCGCCATGTGGCTCAGCTTGGGTGCGGCCGACGAAGTGGTCTACATCGAATATGCCTTCGACAAGCCGTATCGTCTCGGCGAAGTCCAGGTCTGGAACTCGAACAGCGCGATCGAAGCCGCTTATGGCTATGGCCTCAAAGGCGTGACCATCGAGACCTCGATCGACGGCAGCACGTGGACGGTCTTCGGCGACGTCGAGTTGGCCCAAGCCCCCGGCGCTCCCGGTTATGCCGGTGACAGCCTCGATATGGCGGGCACTGCCGCCATGTACGTCCGCTTTGTGGCCAACAGCAATTGGGGCGGAGGGCCCAGGTACGGCCTGAGCGAAGTCCGCTTCTTCGCGATTACGGCCCCGATCGTTGCACAGAATCCGCAACCGGCTGCGGGAGCCGCTGAGGTGTCCGTCGATGCCACCCTGAGCTGGCGTGACGGTCTGTATGCCATCGCCTATGAGTTGTACCTCAGCAGCGACGAGGCCGCCGTCGAGGACGGCACGGCCTTCGTCGGCCTGCTGGACACCAACAGCTTCAACATTGCCTCGCTGGGTCTGGACCTCGCGACCACCTATTACTGGAAGGTCAACGCGATCCAGGATGCCAACGATCCGGCAGCACAGGAAGGCGACGTCTGGAGCTTCACGACACAGCAGTATTTCGTGGTAGACAATTTCGAGAGTTACACCAGCGACGACCTCACGAAGACGTGGAGCGACAATTGGAAGAGAACCGTCGGCAAGACGAGCATCTACCCGTCGACCGGCAGTCCCGTCATCGACCAGGAGGTTGCCAACAGTGGCAATCAATCCGTGTTCCTGGCTTATGACAACGCCAAGTCGCCGTATCACGCGGAGTACTATCGGGCCGTTTCCGGTCGAACCAACTGGAAGGCCAACGGCGCCCAGAAGCTCGTGCTCTTCTTCCAGGGCGATCCGGGCAACTTCGCCGGCGACAAGCTCTCCGTGACGATCAACGACAAGAGAGTCGTGTACAGCGGCGACTTGTCCAAGCCGTGGTGGAAGTCCTGGACGATCGACCTGGCCTCGCTGGGTATCAACCTGCAGGACGTCAAGGGCATCTCGTTCGGCGTCGGCGACAACCCGCTGCCGGCTGGACGCAAGGGCAAGGTTTGGATCGACGACATCCGCCTGTATCGTGAGGCGCCGGCTCTGCCGAACCTCGTGGATGCGGCGGTGGCCGTCAACGCCGGCGAGGAATTCGCCGGCCAGTTCGACACCCTGCTGGCTGCTTTGGGCAAGGCCGATCCGGCCATTCTCGAAGCCCTGTCGAGTGAGGCGGACACATATACGGTGTTCGCGCCGACCAACGACGCGTTCGCCGCGATGGGCATCACAGCCGGCAACGTCGGCGCTGTGGACACAGGCGTGTTGAACGAGATCCTGCTGTACCACGCGGTCGCCGGCAAGCTGACGGAAAGCGACATCCTGGCCACCGGCGCGATCGCGACGGTCCAGGGTGCATCGATCCGGCAGGCCGACGGCGTGCTGACCGATGCGACCGGGCGTAAGGCCAACCTCGTGGCAGTCGACGGCGTGGCCGCAAACGGCGTGATCCATGTCATCGACGCGATGATGCTTCCGTTCGAGATCCGTAACATCGTCGAAATGCTGACCCTGGTGAACGGCGCCGGCGACCTGGCCGGACAGCTCAATGGGATCATCGGCATCGTGCAGGGCGATCCGGCCCTGCTGGCACTGCTGACCGGCGCAGATGAGTACACCGTCTTCGCGCCGACGGACGCAGCCATCGACGTGCTGCGCGTCAACGCGGATGAGAACCTGCTGATGTACCATATCGCCTCCGGCACGCTGCTGGCGGCGGACGTGCTGGCCGCCGAGCAGATCGAAATGCTCAACGGCGGCACGCTGACGCAGGCGGGCGGTGTCCTCATCGACGCCGCCGGACGGCAGGTGATGCTCCTGGCGACCGATGTGATTGCGGCCAATGGCGTCGTTCATGTCATTGATGCCGTGCTGCTGCCAGTGCCGGTCGTTGAAAACGCCAGTCTCGAACTGGCCGGTGGCGATCCGCCCATCGAGCAGATGACGCCGGTGACGCTCGGCGAAGGAGACCTCTTCACGCTGAAGCTGGACGCCGCCAAGGCCACCTGGACGGCTACGACGCTGCGAATGAGCCTGTACTACGAGGATGCCGACGGCGCGCCCGTGGTGGTGGCAACCGCCGACGTCGTCTTGAGCGCCAAGACGCAGGAATACGCTCTTGAGCTCAATGCTTATGAGGCGCCTGAGGCAGTCGGCAAGACGATCGGCATCGCGTTGGAGAACCTCACCAAGTACGCCAGCGCGGGAATCGCCATCGACAACCTGCGTCTCGAAGGGCCGACAGCGGCTCCCGAGCCAGAGCCGGAACCGGAGCCGGAGCCGGAAGTCGAGTTGGAGCCGGAACTGGAGGTTGAACTCGAAGAAGCAGTATAACGATGAATTGAGACGACCTGCACACGCAGGCCGCACTCGGCATTTTGATCGCGGGGTCCGTACCGACACGGTACGGGCCCCGTCTTCTATTGGCGCAGGGCAATATCAGGAGATGAGGCACGCCTCTGGTAGATTCGGGATCCCCCCCTCTGTCTGCCGCCTGGCTCAGACAGCCTTGCGAACGCCAAGCCCACATCCTGTGCGCTCGGTCAATGCTTGTAGTGCGGGTGCGTTTCCTTTGCCATGCCGCTACCCATCGCAGCCAGCAGCAGCAACTCGGCCGCGATCAGCAGGTAGACGGGCCCCAGCAGAAGACTGCACACGATGGCAACCTCCCGCGTAGAGCGGTCCCATGAGCCCTTGGCGCAGCACATCGCCGCGCCTTCCGTGCAGAGGTAGCCCAGCACGGCCGAGAGGACCCACACGAGCACCAACACCAATACCACAGACATAAGCCTTATCCTCCCAATCAAGAGGATGATGACGGCCTGTTACGGTGCCGGATAATGCCAACGCGAAATGCCAAAGATGTCGCAACCACCACTATTATACCACGAGGTGCAACAAGAAACCGTCTATGGACATTTTTTGTGTCTGTGCAGATTTTAGGGCGTTGAGGTTTTGGGCCAGTAGGTGGTCCATTGTTTGGAGTTGTGATAGAGGCAATCGATCGCCATATGCGCGTCGATGCCGGATCGATTCCAGCGTCGGCCTCGGCCTTTGAGGCGGGCGGCGAGAGACTTGCATTGGGATTCGGTGGGCCCCGAGCCGATCTGGAACCCCTCGGCCAGGAAGCGAGGATAGTCCAGCATCTCCAGCCGCTTGCCCATATAGCCCTGCAACG
>JAAYBA010000398.1 GCA_012719085.1 Planctomycetota bacterium | reverse complement strand
CTACGACTCAAACCACTCCAATACTCTCATCGCCTCTGGGGAATCGAGCATTGGCACACCCCTCTCCTGCGACAGTCTCGATATCGCCTCAACAGGTCGCTTGGGGGCAGGCGTGTTCTTTCTGCGTAATGGATCATTGATCCTGCTGAGCCATTCCTCATCACATATTGTAGATATCCGTTTCTAAGAATGAGAAGATTGATCTACATGAGATGAAGAGCTCCGGTTTTCAGTGCGGACGACACACCAGTGCGCTTCGATCGTGTCGGCCGACAGATCTGCGCCACAGTCCCATTCGACGAAGTAGCCGCCGTTAGAGACTTTCCGAAATTCGCCTGGGTCACGAAGATCTGCAAACGCCTCATCGTTCAAATAGCGACTGACGTCAAACCGGCCAACACGACCGTCCTCTGCAACGATCGACAAGACCCAATTCGGTTCCGGACACACTTCCTTGATTCTCATTGGTCGAGCCCTCTGATAGGAAACGGCTTCTTGCCGTTCACCGCCAAGCTCCAATTGGCAAGCAATTCGTCCTGGTGAATCTCGATCCATGCGACGACGAGCTTGTGCTTGTTCGGAGGCAATTCACCTGCCAGAAGCGCTCCGTCACGAATGGAGTACACGGCGACCACGCCTTGGTAGTCGGCATGAATGTGTGGCATATGGTGTTTCTCGGCATCGCGAAAGAACATCCGAATGAGAATCCCATAGAACATGGAAATCGTCGGCATTCCATCCTCTCCTTCTTCTTATCGTTGGCACGATGTCCCTTGCGCTCAGCGGGCTCAAGGACGGCAATCCCGGCCGCCTCCAGGAACAGCCGCCCGTAGTATTTGCCGCGGACGTTCTTTGATCTATCCCAATCGTATTCCCGACACATATCATCACGCATAAGCAAGACAATAACATGGCATACCCGTCAATGCAACCTCTCCGCGAGAGGATCTGTGAAAGGGCCGCCCAGAACCGCCAGTGTGCATCTTCGCTGCCCATCGGCCCAACGAGGCCTCGAAGACGCAATACGCCACGCTCGGCCGTCGGATTCACGCAGCGCGGATCCCGCCCCGGATCAGCCGTTGCAGGGTGGGCACTGCCCACCTTCAAACCCTGTGTCTCACGCGTTGACGATTCGGTCGGCGATGGCCTTGGCCTCTTCGGCCCTGCCGGTTCGCAGGAGAGTCAGGGCTTCCATCGTGTCTCGTTCCAGTTTGAGGCGGCCCCTGTCCTCGAACCGGGCCAGGGCCCGTTCAAAACGCCTCGACTTCCGCACCAGCGAATAGAGCATGATGCAGTTGAGCAGAACCAGAAAAGGAGTGGCAATCACCAGAGCCGACAGGAATCCATCCATGTGTATCTCCCAGGACGACCCGTTGTCTTCGCTATATCGCATCACTCAATCCTCCTTCGCTTGCGGCGTCCATAATAGTACATCGCGCCGACCTATGCAACGGGGGGGTGAGGAGGAATCCAGGCCGGAATCCAGCCGGCGGAGCTGACGGCCCTATCCGAGGCGATGCTTCCAGTAGCCCGGATCGCGTCGGAGGTGCATCACCGCAAGGATCAGAATGCCGTCCGGTTCCTGCGAATAGAGCACGCCATAGGGGAATCGCCTCATCTGGCACCTTCGCGCGCTTCCTTCGAGGACCGGCCAGGCATCGGGGCACTGGGCAGCACGTCCAATCGTGGCATAGACCTCTCGTGCAAAGTCGAAACCCAGGTTCTTCTCGTGATCCTCGTACCAGTCGATGGCCCCGAGGAATTCCTCCTCGGCCTCCGGATGAAACTGGTAGTTCATGTCTCGAATCGCTTCCAGACTTTGGCGAAAACCTGCTCACCAGGAATCGGCTTAATCTCTCCCGCTCGCACCTCCGCGAGGCGACGCTGCGCCACCTGCGCCCACTTGCGGTCGATCTCCGACTCGGGGGCGTCCAGGCTGCGGAGAACCGCGTCTGCAACGATAGCTCGCTCGTCCACAGGCAACGAGACCACCGCTTCAATGAGTTCTTTCATCGTCACAGGCGACTACCTCCTTTTGTATGATGATAGCCTGGATGCAGGCGCGAGTCAAGCGCAAGTTCACGTCCAGGGAGCGTTCTGGAGGGCCTTGGTCTTCTCGGGGAGGTGGAAGATGCGGCGGGCGTTGTTGTGCATGATGAGGTCGGCCAGTTCCAGCGCATCGGCCACGGAGACCCAGCCTTCTTCGACCAGCTCGGTCAGCGCCAGGGCGATGCCCTGTCGGGCGATTGCGGCGTGGCCGAGGACGGGCTCGACGGGGATGTAGTCGCCGCCGAAGGTCAGGACCTTGTTGGCGGGTGCGGTCACGAGGTACTTCTTGAGGAACTCCTTGGCCGAGACGGGATTGATGATCCACGACCAGCACATGTCGATGTGTGCGTTGGCGTAGTGCTTGGCGACAGAGATCAGCTCTTCGTAATAGGGATAGCAGATGTGCATGAAGACGAACGGCGTATCGGGCGCGGCCCGGCACAGGTCGCTGGCTGAGCCGGGGTTGTGGAGCAGCCGGCCTTGCGGCATGTAGTTCTGGCCGGCATAATAGCCCGTGTGCAGCTTGATCGGCAGCTTGTGCGCCGTCGCCTTGCCGACCGCGTACCAGAACAGGTGGTCCTCCATCGCCTTTTTCTCCTGGCCCGAAAGCGGTTCGTTGGCCAGCCGTTTCTTAAAGATGCCCTCGACCTTCTCGGCGGGCACCTGCTCGTAGTTGATGTCGCGGTGGTAGGCATCCTGCGATTTGACCGCGACGGCGTACTTGCCGTATTTGGCGAACCACCAGTCGATCACGCGGTGCCAGTCGGCCAGTGAGCCGACCTCGATGCCGGTGGGTTTGCCGAACGCGTCAAGATTCGGGCCCGCGTACATGCCGAGAATGCTGAGATCCTGCATCAGCAGCGTGGGCATATCCGACTCGCCAAACGGCGCACCGAGGAAGTTCACCTGGCACGACTCGATCTTGCCCATCTCGCACAGGATGCGCCGGTAGAAGCCCGCCCGCCGCGTCTTCTCGTAGCCGGCCTGTACTTTCTCGACGGTCGCGGCCGACAACTCGTCCACGTCGTAGAGCCGGCGCATCGCGATCCGCACCGCCTGGCCGTAGCCGGTGTTCTTGACGGCCGGCCAATACGGTTTTAGCAATCGCCACTTCTCGGCCGCGTCGGTCTTCGGCGAAAAGAACCGATCGTACGCATCGCCCGACATGCCCGCGACGACCAGGTCTGAGTCCAGGTAGTGACTCAGCAGCACGCTCCAGTCGTCCCCCTCGTCGCGCGACGCCGCTGCCAGCCGGTCTTTCTCCTCCGGCAGATGCTCGTGCGTGTCGATCAGAGGCGTGTCCGACACCTTCTCGGCAATCGCCGGATGGATTCGCCCGGCAAGAGCCGAGTCCTTTGCCTCGACCGCTTTCGATCCGAGGATGGTCGTAGCGCCCAGTGCTCCCATGCCGGCCAGTGTGTCCCGTCTGGAAATGCGATTGCCCTTCTTCATGGCGAAGTCCCTTCAATCCGCGATGAACCCATCGTCCGCAAGTCGATCGTTCTGCAAGTTCCAAACCCCTCCCGCACCTGCGTCACTATGACCGGGCCTTTGCCGGAATGCAATGGAAAAACAGGCGATTCTCTCCGCGGCACATGCGTCCATCGGATGGCTGCACGGCGTGCGGAATTGTGTTGCGGGCCCCCGTTGGGGTTTATACCATGCTGGAATGGCATATATTACTCGTCCGGTAAGGAGTTCTGGGATGGCGTTGCATCAGGAATTCGGATGGGGCAGCGCGGATTGGGGATTCGCGGCGTCCACCAGAAACAAATCGCAGGGTACGAGGCGCCTTGGCGGCGCCCTGCTCGTCTGCCTAGCCCTGGCGGCCGGCTGCACGACCCGCCCCCAGGAGCGAGAGATCGCTCTGAGCGGCCAGTTCAAGCAGTGGCACACCGTCACGGTGACCTTCGAGGGGCCCGAAGCGAGCGAGAGCGCCGATCCCAATCCCTTTCTCGACTACCGTCTGAACGTGACCTTTTCCCGAGGCGACAGGCGCGTCCTCGTGCCGGGCTACTACGCCGCGGACGGCCACGCCGCACACAGCAGCGCCGACGGCGGCTCTCGCTGGCGAGTCCACTTCGTCCCCGACGAGATGGGGCTCTGGACATACACGGCCTCTTTTCGGACCGGCCCGGACATCGCCATCATAACCGATCCCAATGCGGGGGCCCCCGCCGCCTTCGATGGAGCGACCGGCACCTTCGTCGTCGGTCCGACCGACAAGCTGGCCCCCGATCTGCGGGCCAAGGGCATGCTGCGGTACAGCGGACAGCGATACCTGCAATTCGCGCAGACCGGCGAGTCGTTCCTCAAGGCCGGAGCCGATAGTCCCGAGAACTTCCTGGCCTACGCCGACTTCGACGGAACCTACGACACCGAGCAGTTGCGACGCGAAGGCGAGGCGGGCGGCCCGAAGTTCATCCACCGCTATGAGCCGCACCTCCAGGACTGGCGCGAGGGCGACCCGACCTGGAAGGACGGCAAGGGCAAGGCCATCATCGGCGCGTTGAACTACCTCGCCTCCAAAGGCATGAACAGCGTCTACTTCCTGACCTACAACATCGACGGCGGAGACGGCCAGGACGTCTGGATGTGGACCGACCCCGGAGAGAAATACCGTTTCGATTGCAGCAAGCTCGACCAGTGGGACATCGTCTTCTCGTACATGGATGAGCTTGGCCTGATGCTCCACGTCGTCACGCAGGAGACCGAGAACGACCAGGGGCTCGACGGGGGCGAACTCGGCCGGCAGCGCAAGCTCTACTACCGCGAGTTGATCGCCAGGTTCAGCCATCACCTGGCCCTGGTGTGGAACCTCGGCGAGGAAAACACGAACACCGACGCGCAGCGCAAGGCATTCTGCAAGTACATTCGCGACATCGACCCTTACGATCACCCGATCGTCTGTCACACGTATCCGGGGCGGTACGACGAGGTCTATACGCCCTTGCTGGGCTTCCCGGACTTCGAGGGCGTTTCGCTCCAGACCAACGACACGCACCAGCAGACGGTCAAGTGGCTCGAAGCGTCGAAGGCGGCCGGACGGCAGTGGTTCGTCTGTCTCGACGAGATCGGCCCGGCCCACACGGGTGTCAAGCCCGACAACGACGACTACGCGCACGACGAGGTGCGGACGAAACACCTCTGGCCCAACCTCATGGCCGGGGGCGCGGGCGTCGAATGGTATTTCGGCTACCGGTTCGCGCACAACGATCTGAACTGCGAGAGCTGGCGCAGCCGGGACCACATGTGGGACCTGACGCGATACGCGGTGCAGTTCCTTCGGGACCTGCCCTTCCCTCGCATGAACCGCCACGACGAGCTGACATCCGGCGAGAACCACTACTGCCTCGCGGAGCCGGGCTCGGTGTACGCCATTTACCTGCCCTCGGGCGGGACGACCGATCTGGACCTCGGCCCGGCTACGGAGCCCTTCCGCATCCGGTGGTTCGACCCTCGAAAAGGCGGCCCTCTGCAGATCGGAACGCTGGCGATGACCGCCGGCCCGGGCATCGTCAACATCGGCCAGTCCGCCCTCGACAGCGACAAGGACTGGGTGGCCCTGGTGGTGCGCTCCTCGTTGCAGCCGTCGGACGGCCGTCGATAGGACGGTGGCGCGCCGGACGCAGCGGGTCTGGGGCAACGCCCTGCTCCCAAGGGCGAGATCCAGAGAATAGATCGCGGATTGCCCGACAAATCGGGTTGTCTGAGGCGGCCGAATCTGGTATAAGCAAGGTACGGATGTGTGGGTTCACGATGGCGCCGCAGGGTGTGAAGCGAGCCGCCCGGCGGTGAATCGAACTCGGAGGCCCTTATGCAATGTGTCTTGCTGTACACATGGCACAAGGGGGGAAGTGTAGAGTGTCTGCCCGCATCCGGCTCCCACGTTCTTTTCCACTATCGCGGCGATCGTCATTTCGGAAAGGAGGTGCCCTGCCCGCGTCTCGCCCCTTAGGGACACAAGTAGGTCGGTCACGAGTGAATGCAGCACAACGCGATGCAACAGGCTGATTGAAAGGAGGACCCAGTATGTGCGGAAGAATCATCTGTTCGTTCGTCCTGATCCTGGGACTGGCCGGTTCGGCGGCGGCCCAGGTCTGGGACATGGAAATCCCATCCGTGAACAAGCCCCCCGTCATCGACGGCGAAGTCGATCCCATCTGGTCGATCGCCTCGGTGCAGTACATCAGCACCACCATCGATGGAACCGTCAGCTCGCCGGAGGACTGCTCGGGCAGTTGGCGGGCCATGTGGGACGGTGAGTACCTCTATGTGATCGTGGACGTCAACGACGACGCGCTCGTCAACGATTCGAGCAATGCGTACCAGGACGACAGCGCCGAGTTCTACTTCGACGGCGGCAACACCAAGAATCCAGGCTCGCCGCTGGCCGGCACCAGCCGGCAGTACACCTTCGGCTGGACCGCCACGGACATCCAGGGCACCAACACCAGCCTCGACGGAGTGGAGCACGCCCAGGTGAACACCGACACCGGGTGGCGCATCGAGATGAGGTTCCCGTGGCTGTCGCTGCAGGACGCGGCGCCGGTGATGGACGACCTGATCGGGATCGATGTGTTCATCAACGATGACGACGACGGCGGCGACACACGGGAAGCCCAGGTCTCCACCTTCGCCGGCAGCAACGCCGACTGGCAGATTCCCGCCTCGTGGGGCACCGCCGTTCTGGCCAAGGGAAGCAGCGAGAAGGCCTCGGCGCCCGACCCGGCCGACGGCGCGACGGATGTCTCTCGCGAGGCGGTCCTCGAATGGTCGCCCGGCGAATTCGCGCATACGCACGACGTGTACTTCGGCACGGTGTTCGAAGACGTCGACAACGCCGATCGGGCCCACCCCCTGGGCGTACTGGTCAGTCAGGGCCAGAGCGCCACGACGTACGATCCGCCCGGGCGTCTGGATTTCGACCAGACCTACTACTGGCGGATCGACGAGGTCAACGCCCCGCCGGACAGTTCCATTCACAAAGGAGAGGTCTGGACCTTCACGGCCGAGTCGTTCGCCTATCCGATCCAGGGCATCGTCGCCACCAGCAACGCCTTCAGCGAGGAGGGAGCCGGACCCGAGAGAACCGTGGACGGTTCCGGGCTGAACGCGCAGGACCAGCACTCGATCGCCGCCGCCGACATGTGGCTCTGCGACGCCGTCGAGGGCGAACCGACCTGGCTGCACTATGAGTTCCCGCGGGTCCACAAGCTGTATCAGATGTTGGTCTGGAACTACAACGTCCAGTTTGAATTGATCCTCGGCCTGGGAATCAACGACGTGACCATCGAGTACTCCGAGGACGGCGCCGAGTGGACGGTGCTCGGCGATTTCCAGTTCGCCAAAGGGACGGCCAAGACCACATATGCCGCCAACACGACGATCGATTTCGGCGGTGTGCCCGCCAGGTATGTCCGGCTGACCGTCAATAGCGGCCACGGCACGACGGGGCAATACGGCCTCAGCGAGGTCCGCTTCCTGCACATCCCCACCTATGCGCAGAATCCCCGACCGGCCGACGGTGCAACGGAGGTGGCCCCCGACACCGTGTTGGGATGGCAGACCGGAAGAGAAGCGGTCGTGCACGAGGTTTATCTCGGCGTCGATGAGGCGTCGCTCGCCTTGGTCGACACGGTGAGCCAGCCCCGTCTGGCACCCACCGATCTGGAATTCGCAAACACCTACTTCTGGAAGGTCGTCGAGGTCAACGAGGCCGAGACAATCCCCACATGGGAAAGCAGCCTGTGGCGCTTCTCGACGCAGGAGTTCGCACCGATCGACGGGTTCGAGACCTATACCGACGACGTCGACGCCGGCGAGGCCATCTTCGACACATGGCTCGACGGATGGATCAACAACACCGGTTCGACCGTCGGCTATCTGAACGCACCGTTCGCCGAAAAGACCATCGTGCGCAGCGGGCGGCAGTCCATGCCGCTGCAATACGACAACGGCAATGCGCCGTGGTACTCCGAGACGGTTCGCGAGTTCCAGACCGCTCAGAACTGGATGGTCCACGGGGCGAACACGCTGGCTCTCTACGTGCGCGGCAATGCGCCTGCGTTTGTGGAAGACGCGCAGGGCAACATCATCATGAGCGCCATCGGCAACGACATCTGGGACAACGCCGATCAGTTCCGTTTCGCCTACCGGAGCCTGAGCGGCAACGGCTCGATCGTCGCTCGCATTGACCGCCTGGAACGCAGCAACGAATGGGCCAAGGCCGGTGTGATGATTCGCGAGACGCTCGAACCCGGTTCGAAGCACGCCTTCGTCTGCGTGACGCCCGACAACGGCATCAGCTTCCAGCACCGTCCCGTCGCCGGACAGGCCAGCGCCAACACAGACGTTGCGGGCCTGGCCGCCCCCTATTGGGTCAAGCTCACGCGAACGGCCAATACGTTCACCGCGCAGCATTCGGCCGACGGCGCGACGTGGGTCGATATCGCCGTCAGCCCGGCGTTGGAAATCTCGATGGGCGGCAACGTCTACATCGGCCTGGCCCTGACCAGTCATGACACAGCCGTTCCGACCAGCGCCGAGTTCTCCAACGTCTCCACCACCGGCAGCGTCACCGGATCATGGCAAACGGCGGACATCGGCGTGGCTCAACCCGTGGGCAACTCGCCCGAATCGCTCTATGTGGCGGTCGAGGATGCCGCCGGGAAGATCCAGGTCGTGAAGAACCCCAACCCGACGGCAACGGCGATAACGGGCTGGAACCAGTGGCAGATCCCGTTCGAGGCGTTGGCCGAGGTGAATCTGAGCCAGGTCATGAAAATGTACATCGGCGTCGGCGACCGCAACACCCCGACGGCCGGAGGCACCGGCGTGGTCTACATCGATGACATCGGCTACGGCCGCCCGGCCGCTCCGTAGGCCAACGGCTTGCACCCCAGGACATGCATCGCACGCCAAAGCGTCCACAGGGCCTGTCCTCGCGATCCACCTCAGGACTGCGAGAACAGGCCCCTTCCCTTCCCGAGGCCTCCCCACGGAGCCGCCGTCGGCCATGGACGGCGGGTGGCGGCTGGATTGTTGTTGAATTCTGCCCCTCCCATATGCTATAAATAGAGTGAAGGGTTTTCTGGTCTGGCCTTCACATCTGGCCTTAGAAACACGCAGTTTTCAGTCTGCTGAGGAGCGGATATGGCCCGGAGCGGTGCTGCACGTCGAAACACGTCTACTTTGCGGCTGGTCGTCCCGCGCGATGGCGGTGCGCTCTGACAGGCGCTTTTCAGGAAGGAGGTGAGCAGCAAGGTACTTCACGGTCTTCCTGTCGAGGGAAGATGCTTGAGCCGGCTTCGCCGGCGCCGACGTGTGGGGAAGGAGGACTGCCTGACACGTCGCCCAGAGAGTGTTCTTGGTGTGTGGCCGGGAGCGATTCACAGGGTTCACGTTGTCTGTAGGAGGACGTCTCATGTTGAAGCGATTATCTCTTGCACTGATTTGCCTTTTGATCCTGAGTCCGGCCGGTTCGGCGCTGGCGTTCGACGCCGGACCTCAACCGGACCTGGCCGGCTGGTGGCCTTTCGATGAAATGGCGGGGACGACCGCCTACGATGCCAGCGGAAACGGCAACGACGGCGTCTTCGTCGGCGATCCCCAGTGGGTCCCCGGGATCCTCGGCGGCGCGCTGGAGTTCAACGGCGACGACTATCTGAATTGCGGGCGCGGGGAGTCGCTAAACATCCGCGACCAGATCACGATCGCGTTCTGGCTCCAGGTCCAAGCGTTCACGAATAATTGGGAAGCCTTCCTGGCCAAGGGCGAAGGCGCCTATCGGGCCAGCCGGGGCGGCGAAACCGGCAACGGCACCCACATGGGCATTTCAGGGACCTCGGTCGGCGGGGGCAATGGATACTTCAATGGAACGGTCATCATCACCGGCGGCGAATGGCACCACTACGCCTCCACGTACGACGGCGCAGAGGGGCGGATCTACATTGACGGTGTGCTGGACGTGGCCAGTCCGGGTACGGGCCAGATCGGTGACAGCAGCAGCTCCGATCTCTATATCGGGGACAATTCCGGGGCGACCGGGCGTCTCCTGCACGGCCTGCTGGACGACGTGCGTCTGTACAGCCGGGCGCTGCCCATCGATGAGATCCTGATCGTCATGGCCGGTTACGGCGGCAACATGGCCATCAATCCCCGCCCGGCCGATGAGGCGATCGACGTCCCGAGAGACGTGGTCCTCGCCTGGGACCCGATGGAGACCGCCACGACGCGCGACGTGTACTTCGGGACGGCGTTCGACGACGTCAACGAGGCCACCCGGGCCAATCCGATGGACGTGCTGCTGAGCCAGGGTCAGACCGCCACAACGTTCGACCCGCCCGGCTTGCTCGATTTCGGGCAGACCTACTACTGGCGCATCGACGAAGTCAACGCGCCGCCGGACAGCACCGTTTTCAAGGGCGAGGTCTGGAGCTTCACCGCCGAGCCCTTTGCCTATCCGGTGCAGAACATCATTGCGGTCAGCAACGGGCTTTCCGATGAGGGATCCACGCCTCAGCAAACCGTCGACGGCTCGGGTCTGAATGCGGCCGATCAGCACTCGACCGAGGCGGGGGATATGTGGGTGGCCTATGCCCCGGACGAAGAGCGGCTCTACCTTCAGTATGAGTTCGACCGCATCTACAAGCTGCACGAGATGCTCGTCTGGAACT
>JAAYBA010000397.1 GCA_012719085.1 Planctomycetota bacterium | reverse complement strand
TGCCAGCTCGAAGTGACATTCGCCGACGGCTCCGTGCGGACGATCACCAGCGATGAGACGTGGCGGGTGGCGCCGAGCCCGATTACGTTCAACTGCATCCGACAGGGGGAAACCTACGACGCCCGGCGTGAGATTGCCGGGTGGAATACGGCCGATGTTGGCGACGCGGACTGGTCGCTGGCGAAGATCGGTCCCGGTCCAAAGGGCACGCCCAGCGCCCAGATGATGCCGCCGATCAAGGTGATGCAGACGCTCAAGCCCGCGAAAGTCACCGAGCCGAAACCGGGTGTATATGTTTTCGACCTCGGGCAGAACATCGCCGGCTGGGCCCGTCTGAAGGTCTCCGGTCCGGCCGGGGCGAAGGTGGTCGTGCAGTACGCCGAACGCCTCAGCGACGACGGGACCATCGATCAGAAGGACATCGCCGTCCACACCAAGAGCACGCCGTTCCAGACCGATACCTACATCCTCAAGGGCGAAGGCACAGAGACTTGGGAGCCGCGATTTGTTTACCACGGCTTCCAGTACGTCCAGGTGACCGGCCTGCCCGGCAAGCCCGACGCCGATGCGATCCAGGGCCGTATCGTCCATACCGCTTTCGATCAGACCGGCCTCTTCGAGTGCTCCAACGACCTGTTCAATAAGATCCAACGTTGCACGCTCTGGGCCTACGTCGGCAATTTCCACGGCTACCCCACCGATTGTCCCCATCGCGAGAAGAACGGCTGGACGGGCGACGCCCACCTGGCCGCTGAATTGGGTCTCTACAACTTCGATGCGGCGGCCGCCTACACGAAGTGGATGACCGACCTCAAGGACGAGCAGCGCGACAGCGGCGAGCTGCCTGGCATCGTCCCAACCGCCGGCTGGGGCTACGCCTGGGGCAACGGGCCCGCCTGGGACAGCGCCTACGTCCTGATTCCCTGGTATCTGTACCAGTACCGCGACGACACGCGAATCCTCGCCGAGCATTACGACCGGCTCAAACGCTACGTCGACTACCTCACGACCAAGGCCGACAACGGCATCGTCTCGATCGGCCTGGGCGACTGGGTGCCCGCCAAGACCGAGACGCCCGCCAAGGTCACGTCCACCGGCTACTACTACCGTGATGCGCTGATCGTCTCGAAGATCGCGGCGATGCTGGGCAAGACCGACGACGCCCGCCACTACGCCGACCTGGCAATGCGCATCCGCGACGCCTTCAACCGGGCGTTTTTCGACCCGAAGACCGGCCTCTACGCCGGTGGCACGCCGACCGCGATGAGCTGCGCCCTGTACCATGGACTCGTTCCTCCCGCCGAGCGGCAACGGGTCGTCGACAAGCTCGTCGAGATGATTGAGAAGAACGACGATCATCTCGACGCCGGCATCCTCGGCACTAAGTACCTGATCGACGCGCTAACCGCCTGCGACCGGGCCGACGTCGTCTACAAGATGGCGACCAAGACGACCTATCCGAGTTGGGGCCATTGGATCGAGCAGGGCGCGACCACGCTCTGGGAGCAGTGGGACGGTGGCGCCTCGCGCAATCACATCATGTTCGGGCACATCAGCGCCTGGTTCTATCAGGCCCTGGCGGGCATCAATCTCGGCCCTGATACCGTCGGATTCAAGCACATCGTGATCAAGCCGCAACTATTGGGCGATGTCACTTGGGTGCGCGCCGAACACGAATCGATGTACGGCACGATCAAGAGCGCATGGGACATCAAAGGCGACCGTTTCACCCTGAAGGTCGCTGTCCCCACGAATACGACCGCCACCGTGTACGTCCCTTGCGACAAGGAGCAGTTCGCCAAGGAAGGACCGAGCATGATTCACTCGGGCGACTACGTCCGGTTCGTCCGCCTGGAAGATGACCGCGTCGTATTCGAGATCGAGTCGGGGACCTTTGAGTTCCACTCCAGGCTGTCCCGCTGAGGACAATCATGAGGAAGAGACAATGAGAGCAAGACTTCTGTGCATCGCCCTGCTGGCCACAGGCCACGCGGCCTGTGCCGCCGGCGCGGCGCCGAACGACAACGCGTCCTTGGGCATCAACCTGGGCGGCGTGACGTACTGGTCGTCGGAGATCGTCTTCGTCGATCTGTTCAAGCACTCGCAGACGTTCAAGAGCCAGGCGCCGGGCAAGGGCTACGCCCAGGGCGGCCCGCTCGATCTGACCGACGACGGCTACGTCCGCTCGCTGGCGGGAGGCGGTCACTTCGCCGATTCGATCGTCCTGAGTCAGCCCACGCTGGGCTATCCTGAGGGCATCTACACCTGCCTGTATGACGGCCGGGGCAAGATCGCATTCGCCTATGG
>JAAYBA010000396.1 GCA_012719085.1 Planctomycetota bacterium | reverse complement strand
TTGCCCAGCAGCAGGCAGTTGAGCAATTGCCCCGGTCGCCTGAGAAGACCGGCCAGAAGCTTCTGAACGCGATGCCTGGACTGGGCAATCTGGTTGAGTTGACGCCGGGTGAGATTGAAGAATGCCGTTTCCGAGCCGGAGAAGAAGGCCGATCCCGCCAGGAGGACCAACATCGCCGTGACGTGACCGATGTTCTCAAAGACAGTGGCGATGGGAATCATGGCGACGGGGCTTGGGGCAGGCGTACGCGAAACGTGGCGCCCTCGCCCGGATGCGATTCGACGGAAATGGCGCCGCCGTGCGCGTCAACGACGCGTTTGCAGAACGCCAGGCCGACTCCGGAGCCCGAATAGGTCGCAGGGTTCTCCTGGGTGGCCTTGGTCGTGAAAAACGGCTCGAAGATGGTCTCAAGGTTCTCCGCCGCGATGCCTCTGCCCGTGTCGGCCACGGTGATGTCAACATACGGACCATCCTGAACGGCCGCGACCTTCAACAGGCCACCGCCCGGCAGCATGGCGTCGCGCGCATTGAGGATCAAATTCATGAAGACCTGCTGAACCTGCACGGGCACACAGACCACCTCCAGCGTTTCTGATATCTCCATACGCACGATGATGCCGTCCTTGTTGAAGTCCCGGCACAAACAGGTAAATACTTCGTCGACCAGGGCACGCACGGGAACCTGCTGTTTCTCCTCCGTCCGCCCGTTCGCCAGGGCCAGCATGCTGCTCATGATCCTCGAGGCGCGCTCGCAGTTGCGCACGGTCTTGTCCAGCACTTTGGCCACGAGATCGGCGTCCTGGGGGTTCCTGGCCGCCAGGGCCGCATAGTTGGCCAGCGGAGTCAGGAGATTGTTGATCTCGTGGGCGATCATACTGGTCGCCGAACCGAGGTTGGCCAAGGCCTGAAGCTGCACGTTCTGCGATTTCAGCGCGGTATATTCCTGCTCCCTCTTGGCCAGCCGTTGGTGCAGGGCAAGGCGCTTGTCGATGATACTTGCCAACAGGCGACTCCTTCTGTAGAATGCGATCCGTCGTATCCGTACCCACGGTATTATCTGTTGGGAATCGAGCTCTTACAAGCATCTGTGTCGACATCCACATGGTTTTTTTGTGGACGGCGACGGGGTGCCGCAAGGGAATGCACGGGGACAGCCGTCATGGACGAGCAACGGATTCTGGACGAACTCCTGGCCCTGTTGACCACCGGCGGCGTGACGATTCGCAGCGAGCCGCTGGGCGGCGCCGGCGGAGGCCTGTGTGCCGTTCGGGGCCAGAACGTTTTTTTTCTCGATACCCAGGCCGGATCGGGCGAGTCGGCCGCTCTGTGCGCCGAGGCCGTGGCCAAGGTGCTCGACATCGAGAGCATCTACATTCGCCCGGAGGTGCGGCGGTTCATCGAAGAGCATTCGAGCTCCGCGGCGTGAGAGGCCGACGCAACAGCAAGAAATCGCTTGAAATTCGAAGAGAACCAGGGCAAAACAAACAGCAGCATCCGCGATGGAGTCGTCTGACGCATCGTGGCTGACACGATGACCTATACCGGGAGCTCGATCCATGAGCCAGCAACAGCGTCGTTCCAAGTCGGACAAGTTGCCCGTCATTCTCATAGTGGATGACAACGCGCAGAACCTCGAACTGATCCAGGCCTATCTGGAGGACGTCGAGTGCAGGACCGTGGTCGCCTGCGACGGAATCGAGGCCCTGGACGTCGTCGCCAGGACCAAGCCCGATCTGGTTCTGCTCGACGTGATGATGCCGAAGATGAGCGGATTCGAGGTCTGCCGCCGGCTGAAGAACGATTCGGCCACGAGTGATATCCCCGTGATCATGGTCACGGCCCTCAACGAGTTCAGGGACATCGAGCGCGGCATCGACTCCGGCACGGACGATTTTGTCAGCAAACCCGTCAATCGGCTCGAACTGCTCACGCGCGTCAGGACCATGCTCAAACTCAAGCATCTCAGCGACACGCTGCAGCGCACCATGGCGTATCTCAGTGAGGTCGAGCGGCAGGCCCAGGCAACGTAGCCTCCGCCGGCAGCCGAACGAACAGGTAAGAGACAGTCGGCAGGGGCCTTCAGACCTTCTCGAACGTCCCTTCGCGGTGGCGACCACCGGCACAGCGTCTTATAACGGCCGCCGCCAAATCCCACCAACCGCTACAGGGCGCACAATCGCCATGCCGAGCCGCCTCCTTGGCGGGACAATCTCGACTCGGCGTCAACACAGGTTAACCCCCCTCCAGAACTGGACGATACTCTGTCAGTACGCCTATTGACGTCCCTTTTTTTTGTGGAGTGAGGGATGAGTGGATTGCTTGAGATACTCGGCAGAGCGATTGCCGTTGACACATCTGATTTGATTTGGCACTGGCTGGACGAACGCCGGCAGGGTCACGCCGAGTCGCCTTCCTTGCAGGAACGCCACCTCGGGCACATCATCGACCTGCTCGGCGACGGCAGAGACGACGCGGCTCTGGAGCAATTGCGGCTGTATCTGTTCGAGCATCCGGCCTGTACTCTCGGCCGAATGGCAGCGGCCGGTCTGGCCCTGAGGTCGAACAGCCTCGAAGAGGCCGTTGCCGAACTGCAGTCCATCTACGTCCGCCAGCCCACCAACACCCTGGCCCTGTATGCCCTTGGACACTGCTACGAGCGGCTCGGACATCCGGCCCAGGCCATCGAGTTCTACCAGGACTGCCTGAAGTTCAAGGGATATCTCCAGTTGCCCGCGCAGAGGCTCGCCGCGATCTACTTCAAAGAAGGGCGTCTCGACGACGCCATCGCCCAGTACGAGCCCCTGCGGCATCACTACCCGGACGACATCTCGACGCTGGTGATTCTCGGCTACCTCTATCTGGCCACCGGACAGCCTGCCCAGGCCATTGAGACCTTCAATACCGCCATCCTGATCCACCCCGATAATTTCACCACCCGCGATGAGACGATCGACGAGATGGTGGCGGACGGGAATCTCCAGGAGGCACTGGATTCGGTCGACCTGCGGCTCTCCGATCAGCCCGAACGAGCCGATCTGGTCGCCCTGCGGGCTGACCTCCTCGCCGCCACAGGTGCAACGACGGACGCCATCGCCCAGTATCAGCATGCCCTCAGGCTCTGCCCGGACTACCTTGAAGCCACGATCAAGCTCGGCACCAACTACCTGAAAATGCACGCAGAACAACTGGCGGCCCAGCAATTCAACCGCGCCGTCGAAATCAACGACAAGATCGTCGAGGCCTATGTCGGCCTCGCGGCGGCCCAGAAACTCGACGGACAGGCCCAGGAGGCCCGCAACACCCTGACTTTGGCGGCCGCTATCCAGCCGAACAGTGCCTTTCTCTACGCCGAGACGGCCAAGCTTGTCCTCAAAGCGGCGTTGGAGGCCAACCTCATCCCGGCGCCCGACGACGGCTTCACACTGGATCAGGCCATCCTCGAGGCCCACCGCAAACACATCGCCAGCTCTCCATATAACCCCGACCTGCACTATCGCCTCGGCATGCTACAACTCCACACCAATCGACATACCCAGGCGGCTACGTCGTTCGAAACAGCTCTCCAGATCAACCCGACCTTCGGCCGGGCCCGGACAAAGCTGGCACTCTGTCTGCTCGACACAGGACGCGAAACCGAGGCTATGGACCGAATCGATCCACTGATCCGCTTCGATCGGGCGACACTGGAACTTTACTACCGCACCGCAATACTTTATTGCCACCGCATAAAATTCGCCTCGTCGATGATCAACCTCCAGCACCATCTCGACAGCAACACCGCGTGCGATCACGACCCGGCCACGAACATATCGATCGTCCTGCAGAATCTCGGCCTGGCCGACACAGTAGGCCTGATGTGGGAGAATCTCTGCCAGACGGCAGCACACGCATCCGCCTCTGCCGTCTGAGAAGCCCGTCGAAAGCCATCTACGGCTCGTTTCAACGCCCGTGGCGGCCCCTGGGCGAATGAAACATAACATATCTTATGAGACGTTAGGTTTGGTCTTGTTTTCGCGTTCCATGCCGCCCGCGACACACTCCTCTGGCCGCTGGGGAACCTCCGCTGTATAATGCGACAGACGGGTTCAGGCCGTTTTCACGGCCGCGGTTAAGAGAACGTTCGGAGATGCCATGTGATCCAGGGAACGCAGCGATTCGGGGCCCAATGGTCGATGTCTGTGAGGATCATCACCGCCATGGTGATCCTCGCAACGATTCTCGTCGTCGGCATCCTACTTCGAATCGGTACGGGGCCCGGTCCTGCCTGGCTGAACCCGCTGGCATTCATCCCGGCTGGGGTTCTATCGATCACAATCCTCTTTGCGCCACTGGGGTTCACCGTCGATCCCATCGGAATCATCGTCCATCGCATGGGGCCGAACATCTATGTACGCCACGCGGAGATTGCCGCCATCGACCGGATTGAGCCTCGACAGATCGGGTTGCGTCTTCGTCTGCTTGGCTCTGGCGGCTTTTTTGGATTCTTTGGATCGTTCTACAGCCGGTCTCTCGGCCGATTCCGTGGCTACATAACGAACCGCAGAGATCTCGTGCTGATCACGCTGCGAGACGGCAACAAGCTGATCGTCTCGCCACATCCCGCCGACGCGTTCGTGGAGTACGCCCAAATGGCCCGCTGACAGTCCGATAATGGATTGTAGACAAGAGGGCGGTTGGCGCCTTTCGCAAGAGCGTCAGAAGTCCGCAACCTGCTGGGATGGGTCGCGCAGGGAAACCGGCTTGCCGAGGATCTCATAGTGCAGGATCGCCCTTTTCAAGGCGTCGATATCGGCATAGTCGATCAGATAGGGTGAAGCAACCGGCTCAGACACAGGCTGGGGCCGCGATTGGATCCGCGGCGACGGCGACGATATCTCCGGTCCAGGGCGGTCAGTTGCCGAGGTCACAGGACTCTCGGGCTCGATGGGCCGCGGTCGTCGTCGGCTCACATCCTCCCGGTGCCGTCGATGCTCTCGCACGGGGCGCGGTGATCGGCGCTGGGGGGGCTGTGAGACGTCGTGTCGCTCATAGACGAGAACGGGTTCACCGCCCCGTCGAGCGCGCATGATGACGCGCCCCTGCTTCGGCCGGTCCGCAGAGGAAGCGTCCTCCTGATGGGAAGGTTCGCCTTGCTGCTGCGATGCCCGAACCCGGCCTTCGGCCGCCTGCATCATCTCTTCGGCTTTGCGGGCGAGGCGCTCCTGCCAGGTCGGCTGTCGCCGGCGCGGGGCCTGGCCGCCTTTCTGCGGCGCGTTCTTCTTCGCTCCGGCCGCCTTGATCAGGCCGCCAATCGCCCAGAAGACGGCAACCGCAACGATGAAGAGGATGTTCATCCACTCCTCGGCGTCGCCTTGCGCCAGCCAGCGAGTTTGTATCATCCAATTCTGCATTCAGCCTTACGTTCCACTCGGCCGGGCATCGAGAGACCACCCGCTCGGTGTGTGAGAACCCTATTCACTCTTCTTCGGTTTGGCGATCGATTCGCGCATCTGCGTGTCGGCGCCAATGTTCTTGAGCCGGTAGTAATCCATGATTCCGAGGTTGCCCTTCTGGAAGGCCTCGGCAATCGCCAGCGGGACCTTCGATTCGTTCTCCACGACGAGCGCCCGCATCTCCTGCTCGCGCGCCACGGCCATGGCCCGGCGTTTCTCGGCCTCCGCCTTGGCCCGGCGCATGTCGGCCTCCGCCTGCGCGGCCTGAAGCTGGGCCCCGACGTTCTCACCCACATCAACGTCCGCGATATCAATCGAGAGAATCTCGAACGCCGTGCCGGCGTCGAGCCCCTTGCCGAGCACCGCCTTGGAGATCCGATCCGGGTTCTCCAGCACGCTCTTATACGTGATCGAACTGCCGATGGTTGTGACAATACCCTCGCCGACGCGGGCGATGATCGTCTCCTCCGTAGCGCCGCCGACGAGTCTCTGGATATTCGTTCGGACCGTCACCCGGGCCTTGGCCCGCAGTTGAATGCCGTCCTGGGCCACGGCATCGATGGTTTCTTTGCCCTTTTTCGGGTCCGGACAGTCAATGACCTTCGGGTTCACGCTGGTCTGAATGGCGTCGAGAATATCGCGTCCCGCCAGATCGATCGCGGTCGCCGTCTTCAGCGTCAGGTCGATGTTGGCGCGGTTGGCGGCAATCAGCGCCCGCACCACATTGGGCACGCGCCCCCCTGCCAGGTAGTGGCTTTCCAGATCCTTGGTGGTCAGCTCCAGACCCGCCTGAATCGCCGTAATCTTGCTGAGCACGATCGCCCGGGCGTCCACCTTGCGCAACCACATGCCGATCAGTTCGCTGAGCTTGATATCGGCCCGGGAGAAATACGCCTGGAGCCACAGCCGGGCGAACTTCAGGAGAATCAGCACGAAGACCAGTGCCGCAAGACCCACCACGATGAGGATTCCCACAAGCACGGGGTCCATGCCTTGCGGCTGCTGCATCAATACACGTCCTATCTCGGACATCGATCCATCCTTTCCCTAAGCGTCCTCGGTTACGCGAACGGTCAGTTGCGTTCCTTCGACTCGAATCACCTTGACGGTTGCCCCCTTTTGAACGTATCCGGTCTCGGCGACACACTCGATCCTGCGGCCGTCAAACCGGCACATGCCCACCGGACGCAGCGGCGTCAGCACCTCCCCCACCTGCCCCAGGAGCTTAATCAGCTCGGGGCTGTCCGGTATGGCGTCTCCCCGCTCGCGCACCGGGCCCGCCAGAATGACGTGCTGACCGAACCGGGTCTTCGGCAGCAGCCTGTACGCACCGACAAGCAGCGAAGGGACCATCACGGCCGCGACCAGAACGCCGAGCCACCCGGCCAGACTGCTGAAGCGGAAGAAGATGGCCACCCCGCCGACGACGCAGGCCAGCGCACAGATGCTCAGAAGCCCGCCGCTGGGGATGAAGACCTCCGCTACGATCAGTGCCGCACAAACCACATAAAGAACGACCGCAAACAACAACCACCAACCCATGCGTCTATCCCTCTTCAAGGCCCTTACGCCGATGTCACCGGGAGCGAGACATTCGCGACCATCCTACGCGCCATCGCGGCCTTTGACAACCACGCGATTGCCGTGGATCTCGATTATCTCCACCGCGGTCCCGCGGTCCAGGAACTCCGCCGTCGCGACAACATCGACCATGGTGTCGCCGAACCTTGCCTTTCCCACCGGCCGCAGATCGGAGACGGCCGTGCCGGCGTCACCCACGCGGACGCCATATCGAGGACTGTCCACCGAGGCCGTCGCAGCGGTTCCATTTGCCATCGCCGGTGTCGGCATCAGAATCAGGCCGCTCATGAAGCGCAATTTCGGCAGGTAACGCGACAGCACGGATGCCAGAACGAGGAATCCGACGAATCCATACAGCATGCCCAACACCCCGTTGGTCAGGACGGTCCAGTCTTCCGGACCTTCGGGCCAGGGCAGTTCGCCCGGCGCGTTCTTGACGAGCATGCCGAACAGCCCGCCGAGAATCAGCAAGATGCCGAGAATTCCCGCCACGCCGAAGCCCGGCAGCACGAACAGCTCGACCAGAAGCAGAATAATGCCGGCAAAGAAGAGCACGATCTCCACCCAATTCGCCAATCCGGTGAGGTATTTGCTGCCGATGATGACGGCGAAGCAAATGACCGCGACCAGTCCGGGCAATCCCACCCCCGGCGTGCTCAGTTCGAGATAAACGCCGAGCAAAGCCAGCATGACCAGCACACCCATGACCGCCGGCGAGTTGAGCCAGCGCACCATTTCCTCCGACCACGTGGTTTCCAGCCTCATTGGAGGGCGGGCGAACCGAACGCCCTCTCGCTCTTCGA
>JAAYBA010000395.1 GCA_012719085.1 Planctomycetota bacterium | reverse complement strand
TCACGATCACGGCCCCGACCCCCGACGACAGCAGCCATTCGGCCGCCAGAGACGCCGTCACCTCGTCGCTCACCTCCATCCCGGTCAGGATCTGGGCCTCGGTCTCGTTGGGCGTAAGCACCGTCACTTGTTTGAGCAGGTCCGGCCGCAGCCTCTGCGCCGGCGCCGGGTCGAGAATGAAGGGCACACCGGCATCATGGGCCATCTGCGCGGCGCACTCCACCGTCTCGACGGGAACCTCCAATTGGGCCACCACCGCACCGGCCGAAGCGATCTCACGCTGCGCTCGGCGAACGTCGTCGGGGCCGAGCCGGCTGTTGGCGCCGGGGGCCACTACGATCACGTTGTTGCCCGCTGAGTCGACGGCGATCAGCGCCACCCCCGAAGCCACTCCCGGCGTCGAGGTCACGTATTCCGTGTTGACCCCTTCCTTCTCGAAGTTGGCCAGCGAGCGCTGACCGAACAAGTCGTCGCCGAGACGGGCAACGAAGCAGACCTCGGCGCCGAGCTTGGCCGCTGCCACCGCCTGATTGGCGCCTTTGCCGCCGGGGACCATGACGAAATCACCGCCGAGGACCGTCTCGCCAAGCTGAGGAATCCGAGGGGCTTTGACCACCAGGTCCATGTTCGAACTGCCAATAACAACGATCTTTGCCTGTTCCTGAGCGATGGTCTTGCCTCCTGCGACATGCCGGCTCGCATCACCTCCTGCGGGCCATCCCCTATTTCGCCAGTCGCTCGACGAGGAAATCCTCGAACCCCTCCAGCGACTTCCACTCTACGGCGCAGTGGATGACCTTGGCCCCTTCGACGATTCTCGTATGGCCGTCGTCCGTAACTTCAATAGGCAGTGGTTCCATCCTGACCAGATCGGTCCGGATCGCCAGGTAGACCGCCACCGCGTCGAACAGCGTGGTGCTGGCGCTGTTGATCCGGTCATTGGCCAGCCGCGTCAACTCTGCCGCAGCAATGTCCTTCCGCTCGCTCCTGAGGCCGTCGGTCTGCCAATGGCGGTAGTTCTCGATCAGGCTGTCGGTGATCGGGCTACCGCGACGCAGAACCTTCTGGTACTTCTCGCCGCGCAGGTGCACCAGACCACAGGTGTCCAGCGGCGTAATTGTGATCGGCCATGCTGCGGTAAAGGCCTTGCGGCAGGCCTTCGCATCCGCCACGACGTTGTACTCAGCGCTGGGCGTGCCGCTGCCGCCGTAACCCTTGTAGATGCTGCCGTGCATGCCCACAAAATCGGCCTTCTCGGCGATTCTCAGCTCGCGATCGAGCGCCGCAGCAATATTGGGCAGCGGCCCGACGGCGATGATGGTCACCCGCTCGGGCGACTTCATGACGATGTCAATCAGTGCTTGAACGCCGTCCTTGTAGACGGCACCGGGATAGGCGGACAGATCGTATCCTTCGACCCAACCCATCTGGCGATGCGTCCCGTCGTGCTGCTGAACGCCGATCCCCACCGGGATCTCTGTCCTCCCGGCTCGTTCGAGAAACCTGGCGACCACCTTGGCCTTGGCCTCGGTGTTGCCTACGGCGGTTGTCACCAACTTGCAGTCCAACTCCGGCGACTGGAGCAGCAGGGCCAACGCCCACGTGTCGTCGATATCGTCGCAGATGTCGGTGTCCAGGATGACAGGCTTGGCCGCGGCGCTGGCCGCGTTCACAAAGGCCAGAACCGTCACCGTGGCGAGCAACACAGGCGCCTTCTTGTGCCACGAGAACGACGCCCACGATCTGGGTCCCGTCATCATACAATCTCCCGCGATTGGTGGTTTACAGGCAACGATCAACCGTTTACGATTCACATCCGACTTCGATAGTAAATCGCCAACGCCATACAGTCAATTGCAAAGGTCCGGCCCATGGATGTGATTCCAGCGATCGACCTGCGGGACGGCAAGGTCGTCCGGCTGATTCAGGGACAATACGACAAGCAGATCACCTATCGCGACGACCCCGCCGAGCAGGCGCGGCAGTTCCACGCCGACGGCGCGCGATGGTTGCACATCGTCGATCTCGATGGCGCCAAGGCGGGCCGGCCGGTCAACACCGCGAGCATCGAGGCCATTGTCTGTCTCGGCCTGTTGAAGGTCGAAGTCGGCGGCGGCCTGCGCGACGAGGCCTCCATTGCACAACTGCTGGATATGGGCGTCACACGGGTCATCATCGGGACCAAAGCGGTCAGTGATTTCGACTGGTTCAGCCGCATGGCGGAGAAGTTCGCCGGCCGGATCGTGCTGGGGCTCGATGCCCGAGGCTCGATGGTCGCCACACACGGCTGGCTCGAAGACAGCCAGCAGACCGTGCTCGAATTTGCCGCCCGGGCCGATGAACTGCCGCTGGCCGCCATCATCTACACCGACATCGCCAAGGATGGGATGCTGACGGGACCGAACCTCGAGCGGACCCAGGCGTTGGCCGAAGCCGTGAAGACCCCTGTCGTCGCCTCCGGAGGCGTCAAGGAAGCCGACGACATTCGCAGACTCCACCCCATCGGCGTCGCCGGCGTCATCGTCGGCCGCAGCCTCTACGAAGGAACCCTCACCCTCCCAGACGCCATCGCTGCCGCAAAGTGACCTATCGATAGCAGTCGCCCGGGCCGATCACGCCCTTCCTCATACCGTTCTCAAAGAAGAACTGGCGGATATGGGTGCACAGGTGGCACTTGTCGGCATAGGCGGCAAGTCGGCGGTAGCCCCGAGACTCGGCTTCCTCAAGCAGACCATACGGCCCCTTTCGACACAGCGTCCCGACCAATGTATTCACCCAGGGGTCGAATTGTCTCCAGATGTCTTCCAGTGGCTTGTCGCTGAGAGTGCCCAGAATGATCCCGCTGCATGTACCGCTGAAAACGTTTCCATAGGGATCGATGTGCACGCCTTTGGTGCCGAGGAAATCGCCCAGGCAATTCGTATTCCTGAACGCCTCGACAGGGTTGGATGCCAGCAGACTGGCGAGGCGGTCGCCCGCCCGGCCCGTGAAACGGAATGGACGCTCGCGATAGGCTTCTGTGCATTCGCCATCGCTGAGCCTGCCCAGTCGGGATCTATCAATATATTCTTCCCAGCGAACCAGGACATGGTCCGAGCCAAACATCCGTTTCGCTGCTGAGGCCAGGCGGCGAACTCGCTCGCCATTCACGTATTCCTGATGGAACGGGTCGGCGCTGATCTTCAGACGTTGAACGCCCAGGATCAGAAGCGCATTGAGTCGCTCCTCGACCAAAGACTCGTTCGTTGCCCAGGAGCCATTGGTCTCGATCAGATCGACGAGGCCCAGTCTCTGCCTCTTGCCCTCGGCAAGAATCTCGACAAGGCGGTCCCAATAGAGAAACGGTTCGCCTCCGGTCAGGTGAATTCTGGCCGCATCGCCGGAGAGGTTCTGCAACGAGCGCCAGGCGGCGACGGCGGTCTCGACGGGCATCAGCCCACCTTTCTGAGGGGAACAATGGTAATAGCAGAACTCGCACGCCGCACTGCACTTGTACGTCAGCAGCAACCCGGCCGAACGCCACAGCTTGAACTTTCGCTTATCGCGCGCCAAACCCCGATTGTAGACGTTGGCCGACAGATCAAGCATGAACGTCACGCCGCTCCTTCCCCGGATGCCCTGCGCGCCGAACCGGAGAGCTTCTTCAGGCAGATTTGCAGGACGGTGATGTCGGCCGGCGTGATGCCGCTGATCCGCGAAGCGTGACCCAGCGTGGCCGGTTTGAAGGCGGATAGCTTCTCTCTGGCCTCACAACGAAGGTGCTCCACAGCGGCGTAGTCGAAGTCGATAGGGATCTTCTTGCAGTCGAGGTTTTGCTGTAAGGCTACGATGCGCTGCTGCTTGACCAGGTAGCCCTCATACTTGGCGTCGACGATGGCTGCCTCGACGGCGTCGCGCCGATAGCCGGCGGCCTTGATCTCAGGAAGCTCGGCCAACCGAGCGGCCAGGTCGCTGTTGGGCCTTCGCAGCAAGTCCCACAGACTGCTGCCTTCGCGGCGCGTCGTTTGCAGATGCGAGCAAAGACCTGCGATATCAGCCAGCTTCTTCCGAAACCGGGCGTAGCGGACTTCGTCAACCAGCCCGACGGCCCGGCCGATCTCGGTCAGTCGCCGGTCGGCGTTGTCCGACCGCAGGGCCAGACGATGCTCGGCGCGCGAGGTGAACATGCGATAGGGTTCGTCGATTCCCCGCGTCATCAGATCGTCGATCAGGACGCCGATGTACGCACGATCGCGGCCCAGGATGAGCGGCTCTTCGTCGCGAAGCTTCTTTGCCGCGTTGATGCCGGCCAGGATCCCCTGTGCAGCCGCCTCCTCGTAGCCGCTCGTGCCGTTGATCTGACCGGCCAGGAACAGCCCGGCGATGCGTTTCGTCTCGAGACTCGGCTGCAACTGCGTCGGAGGGCAATAGTCGTATTCGATGGCGTAGGCATAGTGGACGATCCGTGCACGCTCGGTACCGGGCATCAGCCGCAGCATCTGTTCCTGCACCTCGCGGGGCAGTGACGTGCTGATCCCGTTGCAGTAGATGGTCGTTTGCGCCTCGTCCTCCGGTTCGAGGAACACCTGGTGGCGGTCTTTCTCCGCAAAGCGGAGTATCTTCGTCTCGATACTCGGACAGTAGCGAGGGCCGGTCGATTGAATCTGGCCCGTGTACAGCGGCGCGCGATCGAGGTTGTCGCGAATCAACTGGTGCATCCGCTCGTTCGTGTAGGTGATCCAGCACGGCGTCTGCACGCGGTCGATCCGGTCCGTCATGAACGAGAACGGCACGGGCTCGCTGTCACCGTTCTGTCTCTCGAGCCTGTCGAGGTCGCAGGTCGCCGCGTCGAGCCGCACGGGCGTACCGGTCTTGAGACGCAGCACTTCGAGGCCCAGCCGTTCGAGACTGGCCGACAGCGCATCGGCCGCCGGTTCGCCGAGCCGCCCGCCCGGCTGTCGCTCGGTCCCCACATGCATCAGGCCCCGCAGGAACGTCCCGGTCGTCAACACCACCGTCGTCGCAGAGAAGACGGCCCCATCGTGACATCGCACGCCTCGGACGCGATTGCGCTCGGCGAGGAGTTCCGAAACCATCGCCTCGACGATCGTCAGATTGGGCGTCCGTTCCAGTGCAAGGCGCATGAACTCCTGGTAGCGGTACTTGTCGGCCTGGGCCCTCGGCGCGCGTACGGCCGGCCCCTTCGACCGGTTGAGCAAACGGAACTGGATGCCCGTGGCGTCCGTCGCCAGACCCATCAGGCCGCCCAGCGCATCGACCTCGCAGGCGATCTGGCCCTTGCCCAGGCCGCCGATGGCGGGATTGCAGCTCATCTTGGCAATGGTGTCTTTGCTGAGGGTGATCAGGCCCGTTCGAGCGCCGATCCTGGCGGCGGCGTGGGCGGCCTCGATGCCGGCGTGCCCAGCCCCTACGACGATGCAGTCGAAGTCACCGGCTTTCATGGGAGCATGTCAGGGCCACGGCCGATGCGATGGCGAAGTTGGCCGTGTGCGTAATGCTGATGCTGATGCGTTCGATCCCCAGTTCACGCGCGATCCGCCGGACTTCGCCCGACAGCGTCACCTCGGGCCGGCCCGCCGGGTCGTTGGTCACCTCGATATCCGTCCAGGCGATCTTGCCTCGCCAGCCGGTGCCCACCAGCTTGAGGACCGCCTCCTTGGCCGCAAATCGCCCGGCGTAGTTCTCGATCGAGTTGTACCGCCCTCGCGCACAGGCCTGCTCGGCCGGCGTGAACACCCGGTTGAGAAACCGATCGCCGTGCCGTTCGAGCATCTCGGCGATACGGGGGCAGTCCACCAGATCGATACCGTGAGCGATGATATCCATGATCTCTCGCAAGGAAAAGGTCCAGGATTACCGAACAGGCGCCGGCGGGTTCGCGGCGAGGTACAGACGTTCGAGGCAGTCGTTCACGAACTGATCCGTGTCGGCCAGCGCCATCTGTTCGACGATCTCGGCGTCGAGCCGTGCAATCGCCTCAAGACGCCGGGTTTCCTCAATGTTCGCCTCGACCCGCTCCTGAACCTGCGACATGGGTAGGTAGCCCTTGGGACGCTTCTCCACCAGCTTCAGAATGAACGCGTGGCCGGGTACATCGATGGGCCCGGCGATCTGACCGACCTCGATCTTGTCCGCTACCGGCGCCAAGGCCCGATACGGCTCGGCCAGCGATTCCGGATCCCTCGCCGGCCATAGCCCCTCCGATCCCTGGACGTAGTGCTCGGCGTATCGGGAGTATTCCTCCGCCAGTCGCCCGAAGTCCTCGCCGGCCACGATCCGGCTCACCAGTCCCTCCGCCAGTTTGCGCGCCGCGACAAGGGGATCGTCGTTCGGATCGGCCAGTTCGATCCTGCCGGCGGAGATATCGATCAGACGAAACTGGATCAGGCTGGGCTGGACGAACATCTGTTCTTTCATCCGATCGTACGTCGCCACCAGCTCGCTGTAGGTAATCGGCCGACCGCGCGCCATCTTCGATTCCACCGCGTACTGGGCCAGGATCTGCTTCTTCTTGTTCTCCTTGAACGTCGTGCGATTCATGCCCATTTCCTTGAGCGCTTCGTCGGCCTGGGCGTTGTTGCCGCCATGCTCGATGACGAACCGCCGCAGTTCCTTCTCGACCAGCTTGTCCAACGTGTCGTCGATCCTGTCCCCGAGCTGACGTCGGGCTCGCTTATAGAGCACGATGTTGCTGACGTTGGCGCCGAGTTGCTGGCGGACTCGCGGCCGCGCAAGCTCCATGAACTGCTCCAGCGTTGTCGCCTTGGCCACTTCTTCGAGCCACTGCTTGAACGAGACGTCCGAGGAGCCCGTCCCCGGCGAGATGTCCATGATATCCTGGCAGGTGATTCGCTCGCCGCTGACGAGGATCTCATCGGACGCTACGGGCTGGGCCGCCAGCGTCATTCGCTGGATTTCCTCCTCCGACAGAGCCCCCTTACGAGGCTGGTCGCCCCCGCAACCGACGGCCACGAGCGCCACGGCGGCAACTGCCCCGACAAGAACCACGCACGCCGCCGAAGGACGGCACCGCAGCAGCAGCCGAATCCGGCGATCCTCCGTTGGGTCATCGCACCTCAATGTCGTCCTGCTCTTTTGCATAACGAAGTTGTCCCCCGATCGTATGTAGAGTATCCGGGCCGCCGTTACTGCGGATCCGGCGTGTTGCCTTTGAGGCCGATCTCTTCGGCCACTTCCTGCATCGCAACAATGGCGTCCTCAATCAGGGCCATCAGTTCCACACCGAGCATGGCGGCCCCCTTCGCGATGACGTCACGGTTGACCCCGGCGGCAAACGATTTCTCTTTCCACTTCTTTCTGACCGACTTGGCCGTCACGTCCATCACGCTCTTGCTCGGACGCACTAAGGCCGTCGCCGCCACCAGCCCCGTCAGTTCGTCCATCGCATAGAGCACCTTTTCCAACTCGGACTGTGGCTCGACGTCGGTACAGATGCCCCAGCCATGAGAAAGCACGGCCCGGATATATGCCTCGGGCCAGCCCTGTTCGCGCAGGATCTCCGCGCTCTTGTGGCAGTGCTGCTCGGGGAACTGCTCGTAGTCCAGATCGTGAACCAGCCCGATCAGGCCCCACATCTCTTCGTCCTGGCCCATCTTGCGGGCCCAATAGCGCATCACCGCCTCGACAGACAGGGCGTGCTTGATCAAGGCCTCGTTCTGATTGTACTGCCTCAACAACCCGAGCGCCGCATCACGCGTAGGCACCTGTTCGGCCATCTTGCCTATCCTGCCAGTAGAACGGGAGTTCCTATCACCCAAGCAGATCTCAACGATACCAACCTCATACGGGTCGATACTCTACCCGCCCAGCGGCGAGAATGCAATCGCGATCTGACGCGGCCTACGGCTGCCGAAGCGAGACCCGCCTCGTCTGCTCCGGGCCTGTCAGCTCGACCACCGTCTCCCGGTCACCCGCGGCAATACGGTATCGGCCGTAGAACGCGCGGATTTCGCACCGGCCCTCGGCGTCCGTATGGCCTCGCCATGTGGTCCACCACTGCCGGAACACCAGATCGCGATAGGCCTCGGCAGCCGGCGTCGGCGACCAGTCCCGTCGATACAGCGAGGACTGCGGAATCCAGTTCGCTCCCTCCCAGAATCCCCACATCAGAATCCCTTTGACCGCCGGCTGGGCGAAACAGATGCGATAGTAATCCACGATGGCTTTGGCCTTGGCCTGCTCCTCCTCGTCCGATAGCCGGACATCGCGCTTATTGTAGTGCTTTGAGCGCTGGCCGGGGAAGTTGAACTCCGTAACGACAATGGGCAGGTCGAACTGGGCCAGTCGGGCAAGCGAGCTTTCCAGGACAGTCGGATCGAACGAATCCCCATGAAGATGCCCCTGCACCCCGATCCCGCCGATGGGGACGCCCTGGTCCAGAAGCCCGCGGATGTGCGCGAGGTAATCGGCCAGCCGCCGGCCCGTCAGGATGTCGTAGTCGTTCAGGAACAGCACCGCATCGGGGTCGCCCTGCCGCACCCAGGCCGCCATGTCTCGCGTGATCTCCGGGCCCAGACGCTCCTCGTAGTAGTTGCCGTGGATCATCTCGTTGTTCAGGTCATACTCCGAGAACCGGCCTCGATAGCGTTTGCCGATGTCCAGGGCTCGGGCCTTGACGACCTCGCGCAGCGCGTCGTCATTAAGGGCCTTCTGCCACGATGGGACACGATTGGAAATCCCCCAGAAGATATTGTGCCCGCGAAGTGGAATGTCATGTTGCTCGGTCCACTCGAGAATCCCATCGACGACCGAGTAGTCCACATGTCTCTGGCGCGGCTCCATCACGTGCCACTTGAGGGCGTTCTCCGTCACAGCGGCATTGAAATTCTCCAGGAAGACCTGGCGGTAATGGGCCTGATCCTCCGGAGCCATCCGCCCGCCAAACGGCTGGTTGGCCAGGGCCGCGCCGAACCAGAACTCGTGGCGCAGTTGCTCGATGCGCACCTCGACACCCGGCTCGGCCTCCACGACCAGCGTGCCCATACGGACCCTGCGAATCGTCTCATCCAGATTGGACGCCGTCGCCGCAGAGTGAGCGACGCAGAAGCAAGCCAGGACCAGGCCGAAGTGCAATGCCGAAGAGATTCTATTGCTCGAATTCATGCGCATTCATCCTCCCATTCGTATGTGCCGCCGACAGGATTCGGTGCCACCGCCCAATGTATCGACCGGACGGGCCAAAGGCAATCGCCAATTGACAAACGGAGGGCAGGGCGATTCTGCACGCCCTGCCCTTCGCTGACAGGCTGTTTCATGCACATCCAGGGCTCCAGAAGCAGACGGAGGCTCCCGCATGGACGGATCAGAACGGTTTGTGCATCGGCACGGTCCTTCCGGCCAACCAGGCAATCTCTTCGACCGACAGCACACGATCGTAGACTCGCACTTCGTCGACGGCGCCGACCCAGAACTCAGCGGCGTCATTGACCTGCCGGCCGATGTGTGCGCGACTCCGAGTCAGATTCCAGTTCTTGGCGGCCGAGGCGACCTCGATCCCGTCGGCATAGAGCTTCGCTACGTCGCCGTCGTAGGTGAGCCCGATATGGTGCCACTCCTCCACCCGCCAGAAACCGGCGAGCATGATATCGTCGGCGTAGCCGCCACCATAGAGATCGGTCGCGTTCATCCCGATGAACATCGCCGTCCCGGTGCCGGGCGAGCCGTAGGTAGCAATCCAGCGCCAGCCCGCATCCACGACGCTTGACTTGGCCCATCCGGTCATCGATCGGGCCGCGCGACCGGCCGGCCAGCCGGCCGGGTTGCCAAAATCGATGTACTGATCGACGCCATTGAGCTGGATGGCCTGACCTTGTACGCCGGAAACGTACGTCGGAGCACCGATAAGCGAGCCGTTGTAACCATGACCGGAACTGTCGTTGGCATTGCCGTCCAGGGCATAGCGAGCCACCAGACCCGCTGCGTCCGGCTCGATCGGCGCGATCAACTCCACCGCATTCGGATACAGGCGAACGTCGTCGATATACAGCAGTCCCTTCGCGCCGGCGCCCTCGATGCCGATGGTCAACTCGGTGACGCTGCGCAGATTGGCCGCCACAGCGAAAAGATCAACGTTCCACGGTTGCCACAGCGCCCGAGCGAGGTCGGCCGCGTCGCCGTCGTATGAAACCTTGGTGCCGTTGATCTTCAAGTACATTTGGCCGCTGTTGTCGGGCCGGCCACGGAAATACAACCCCAGGCTCTGCACGCCATGCCTGGTCCAATCCTGCCCCGAATCGAACGACCGCACCGCCTCGGAGTAGTTCGCGGCGACAGTGTTGTCGTACTCCAGAGGCATCGATTGCCTTCCGGCGTGGACGATGGTCCGCTCGGCAAAGGGCGTGTTGAGATAGCCCACCGTCGATCCGGTTCCGTTCTCCCAGCCATCGATCCAGGTCTGGAAGATGGCCTGCCCGCCGTCCACGTCGTCGGTATAGCTCTCCATGTCATCGACGACGCCGTAGGCGGTGGTGGAGAAGCTCCAGAGGTCGCCTTCCCATCGACTCACCACCTCGACCTCATTGACCTCGTCCACTCGCCAGAAGTACGTCGCGGCATACTGCAGGTTGTCCGGCGCGACCCGGCTGTCAGAGACCGTTGCCAACGGCGCCAGAGCATCGGGGGCGGTACCGATGTAGACGTCGTGCGCTGCGGCATGGCGGCCGGGACGCCAGCCGAGGACCATGCCCGGATCGACACCCGTGGCGGCCTCGATCGGCTGAGGCTGTCTGGCCTGAGCGGGAATGAATGTGAACCGAACCTCGCTGAGGCCGAATTTGCCCATCGTGCCATAGCCACTGCTGACGGTCAGACGCACGTACCTGGCCGCGACACCGCCGAAATCGATCTCTGTATTGTGGACATACGTGGCCTTGGCCGTACCCCTGGCCAGCTCCACGTCGCCCAGGACAATCCAGTCGGCGCCGTCCGTCGAATACTCGATCGTCGCGCCGTTGATTCCGAAGCCGAGCATCAATTCGAACTGGACGTTGTAGTTCCAGACCAGCATCTGGTGCAGTTGATAGACGCGGTCGAACTCGTACTGAATCCACACGGGGTCATCGCCCGCCGTCGCCAGCCACATGTCGGTGCTGTCGGTCGAATGCTGGTCGTCCGCGTTCAGACCCGACCCGTTGACCGTGTTCTCCGGCCCGGCGCCGTCTTCGGACGCAGCGTTGCTCGTGGCCGTGGCATTCGGCACGACGTATGCAAACGGCTCGGATGTGAAACTCCAGACCTTGCCCTTGAAGATGGCATTGCTCGGCGCCGCGTTCACTTCGTCCACACGCCAATAGTATGTCGTCTCGAAGTCGAATCGTCCGACCGGATCGTAGCTCGTTGCGCTCTGGGCCTGGCTGACCAGCACGCCCCTCGGATCGGCCCGGCCGGCATCGTTGACGTCGTCAAAAACCGTTCCGAGGTATACATCATGGGTCGTGGCGAATTGCCCCGCCGTCCAACCCAGTGCCACGTCGCGAGGGACGTCGGTCGCCTCATGGGCCGGATCAGGATTGGTCGCAATCCGCGGATCGGCGGCGACCTTGAGATACCAGTTGTTGATCCATTCACTGATCACCTCGCCGCGAGGGTCGTTGTCCTGGCCGGAGGTCTGGAAGAAGACACCGATGCGACCGCCGGTCACGGCATTGCGGACAATCACAGGCTCCGCTCGGTTGCCGTCGGCGGAGATGGCGAGAATCAACTCCGCATACCAGTCGTTGGTCAGAGCATCGAGGTGAATGGCGCGGTCGGTGGAGAAATCGGCCAGCGACGGAGTGTACTTTGCACCGTCGGCGGTCACCGTCACGGGGGTATCGTCATCCCACATCTCCATGCTGGGGATATCCATGATGTTCGGCAGAGCCGCGGTGCCGTTGGTGCCGGCGCCATTGACGAAATAGAAGATCCAATCGCCGGTGTTGATGATGCAGTTGCCATCGTCCAGGAACAACTCGATCAGCGAGCCATCCGGCTGCGTATTCCCCGGCGGATAGATTGTGGCCGGGCACTGCCCGCAAAGGACCAGAAGATCAGGAACACCATCCCCTGTGTGCGCCGCGACCCAATCGGCAAGGGCATCGTGTTCCGCTGCAGTAAACCGCAGAACGGGGACAGACGTCACGCTGTCAACGATTTCCTGTATCTCCCGGTCCGCCGCTGCCTGCGACCACCAGTTTGCCTGCGTAGAAATCGCAATCTCCAAGGCCATCGCCGTTGTACTGAAGGCCACTGCGATGGTGCATGCCAACAATAGCTTCTTCATTGCTTTGCCTCCTACAGCGGAACACCGACAAGAAGACGCCTCTCCGGCAACATGCCGAGATGCCCTCATTCCACAATCGGGCCAGGCGACACCATCAAACCACCCATTTCGATCGCCGTGGACTCATCCAGACCGATCCTGCACACGGAGTGCACGTAGAACGTGCTGATTCACCCCCTTCCGGCGGGAATGGACCGTCCCTATGTGGGTAGACCTGATCCGAAATGCAGAAAGACATGCACACCCCCCGCTTCAGCTTTTGAATCGAGATACACACCGCGTCAGGACCTCCGTCCGACCACCGTACCACCCGACCCAATCAGAACCCACGGCAAGGGCCTCGCACACACCATGCCACGTGAGCCCATACGTCTCAACACCTTATTTATATCAGATCGAATGCCCCTCTACAACAGGTTTCCGGGCCGAGACGCCAGATTACGCGGGCCGCTCCGCCCTACCCATGCCTCTCACAACATCATTTGCCACAGGATGTTAGCGTCGGCCTGCAGGCAGAATTCCAGGCAGACGCTCGAAATGCTTCTCGCTGATGATTCGGCCTCATTGGACGCGGGTTCGGCCCGCCGATTTCGAGGCTACTTGTAGGTGCGGCCGAGATATCCGACGATAGCGCGTTTGACCTCCAGCGGATCGATCAGGCCCATGTGGCGGTAGATGATCTGCCCGCCGGGCTTGACCAACAACGTGTAGGGAATCGCCCCGAGCCAGTCCTTGTCCACCGCCTCGATGAATGCGTAGACGTCGTCGGCGGCATAATGGTAGTTCTCAAACGACGCCTGCTTGTCTTTGAGGAAGGAGAGTGCCTCGTCCGCCCGGCTGGCCGGATTGACGTTCAGGCCGATCATCTCGAACGGCCGCCCTCGGTACATCCGATTCATCGTAACGAACTCGGGAAACTCGATCACACACGGGCCGCAGGCGGTGGACCAGACGTTGATCAGCCGCAACTTGTTCGTGTCGTTCTTGACGAGGTCCTTGATGCCGTCGAGGTCGATCGTCTCCAGGCTGACGGGCTCCTTGGCCCATGCGGCGAAGGCCTTCTCGACCGAATCGCGTTTGTCGGACCACTTGACCGAGCAGCCGAAGGTCCGCGTCGTCTCCACCGGGACGGGCTTGCCGGCCAGCAGTGCCTCGATGGCGTTTCGCGTGTCGTGGGACTTTGCCTCTTTGGGGTTCCGCTCGTTCTCGTCGATCCGGCCGACGAAACGAAGGCGGCGGTCCCCGTCGAAGACGAACACGTGCGGCGTGGCCACCGGACCATACGCCTTCGAGACCTTCTGCGTCTCGCCGTCGTACAGATAGGGGAAGTTGAACTCCTTGTGTTTGGCCCGGATCTTCATCTCCTCAAAGGAATCGTTCAGATCGGAATACCCCAGTTCATCCAGGCGGACCGCCTTCGGGTCGTTCGGCGAGATCGCCACCACCGCCACACCCTTGTCCTTGTAGTCGGCGGTCAATTGGATCAGCCGGTCCTCATACGCCTGAGCGGTGGGACAATGGTTGGTGGTAAAGACGATGACGAGAACCTTGGCCCCGGCATAGTCGGCCAGCCGGTGGGCTTTTCCGTCGACCCCCGGAAGGGCGAAATCCGGCGCCTTGGCCCCGATCCCCAGCGTCTTGATCTCCTCCGCCCCCCACGCCGGAACGGCCACAAACGCGAAAACAACAGACAACAGGATGAATCTGCAAGCGAGCCTGTCCATCGGTCTTCTCCTGGTAGGCAAGGGCAAAAGTAGCTCTCCAAACCAACGTCGCATCATTATACCCGTCTTCCACCCCAACGGTTCAGAACTTCTGCCCGCACTGAACGCGTGGATTGAGAACCCACCTTGCCTGTCTGCGACATTGCTCTCGTCCTTGTCACCCCGAGCGAAACGAAGTGGAGTCGAGGGGTCTGGCCATAGGCGATACGCGCGTCTTACTCGCAGCCAGATTCCTCGCTCCTGATGTGCATCGGGACTCGGAATGACAGAGTCGTGGTTCAGCGAGTTCCCTCAGAAGACCCTGGCACATTCTCCAACTCGCCCTCCGCAATCTCGCCATCGCCCCATTTCAGTTCGTCCACCTCCTTGGCCTTGACGAATTGGATGCTACCATCGACAAAGAGTACGCTACACCCCTGCCCCTTGTGGTTCTCCGTCGTCAGCAACTCAGACCCTCCGAATTGATTCCAGCCGAGCTTGCTCTCAAACAGCAGTACGACGTCGCCAGCGCCATTCAGATCGGCATTGGGGTTCATCGCATAGCTGCACGGTCCTTTTGGGTCGCCCGGGCAACGGAAGACCTTGTTCAGGTCTTCGTGCTCCCCGTATTCGCCAACAAGCACATCGCACCACCGCTCCGCCGGCGGATATCGGCCTTCGTGTTCCACGGCATACATGTGTAAGAAGAGGCTCAGCGTCTTGAGATTCCCCAAACACACGATGGCACGGGAGGGTCTATACCGCTCCTTACATGTCGGCGTCCAGACGAAGAAGAAGACAGAGAACACGACCGTGATCAGAATCACAACAGTACCCGTCAGGGGAGAGACCCTGAGTCCAGAGCGCGGTTTCTCGCTGGCTGTCTTGCTCATGCCGGATTCTCCCTCAGGATTTTGGCCAGAACGGTGACGAGGGTTTGGGGCTCGAAGTAGCCGGGGGGCAGGTGGAGGTAGACGGTCTTGGGGTCGGCGATGCGGACCGTGCCCGTGTGGTCGGCGGTCAATCGGATCAGGCGGTCCTCATACGCCTGGGCGGTTGGACAATGGTTCGTCGTGAAGACGATGGCGAAATCCGGGGCCTCGGCCCCGACGGCCGGGGTCTTGACCTCCATCGCGTCTACGTGCCCCGCCCACACACTTCCGACCACCAGCGCCCCTACAACAATGGCTCCCCACATCGACCCACGCATAAGTTGTCTCCAAGCCCCATTCGGTGATACCTGACAGCACCTATCCAAGGGCAGTCGGCCATTATACAGCAGCCTAAGCGCAGTGTTGGCAAAAAATGCCGGTAAACCAGCTTGCATTAGCATGGGTTCCGTGCTATCATGTTATCATGATACGTTCGTTCAAGAGCCCTGGGACCGAAGACGTGTTCAATGGCAAGAACACGCCCCACACACGACGCATCTGCCCACAGCATCTGTGGCGCATGGCAGGACGCAAGCTCGATCAACTTGATTCGGTAAACGCATTGGACGAGTTGAGGATACCTCCCGGCAATCAGTTGGAGGCTCTCAGGGGCGAAAGAAGGGGTCAGTACAGTGTCCGCATCAACGATCAGTACCGCATCTGCTTCACCTGGGTCGAGGGTAAACCAGACGAGGTTGAGATCGTAGATTATCATTGAGGATTGACATTCAGAGGTGCAGCAAGATGATCCGCATACCGACACATCGTGCTCCGACGCATCCGGGAGAAATGCTCCTTGAGGAGTTTCTCAAGCCGATGAGGCTGACACAGCGTCAGTTGGCCCAGGCGATTCATGTCCCGTACCAGAGAATCAACGAGATCGTCAACGGCCGTCGCGGCATGACGCCGAGCACCGCCCTGCGCTTGGAGAAATTCCTCGGCATGTCATCGAGCTTCTGGATGGACCTTCAGTTGCGATGGGACCTGTATCACGCCTACGAGCAGGATGAGAAGGAACTGGAGTCAATTGTGTCGTATGCGGATACGGCATCGTGAAAACGCACCTGACGCCGTTTCGTTCGTCCACACATATAGTCCTTGAAGCATCGGTGGATCGTGAGGTTGAGCCCCGGCGTCTTTGAAGGCCTCTATTCCTCCGTCATTGCGAACATCTTCCGCAGAAGAACCGTCAGCGTTGGTGGCTCGAAGTAGCCGGGGG
>JAAYBA010000394.1 GCA_012719085.1 Planctomycetota bacterium | reverse complement strand
ATACGCGCCCGGTGTCATTTCGACCGGAGCGAAGTATTCCCCCATTGTCATTTCGACCGGAGCGAACCATATCACCCCTTTGTTATTCCGACCAAGGCGAAGCATACGCGCCCGGTGTCATTTCGACTGGAGCGAAGTATTCCCCCATTGTCATTTCGACTGGAGCGAAGCGGAATGGAGAAATCTGGCCTCGAATCGAACGTACGTGATCCCTGGGCGGACCTTTCGACCTGCCCATTGGGCTGTGCGCAGAGCAGTGGCAGGAAAGGCCCAAGCGGGCGATTTCACGTCACCGGGGCGTAAATCTCGGTGAGCAGTTCGTCGGGGGCGACCTTTCGGGGGTCGTTGAGGTAGACCTCTCGCGTCGGCCCGGTCACCTTCTTGTGGTTGCCGGCGATCCAGGCGAAGAGCTTCTTGTAGGTTGCCGCACACGTCTCATAGGGGCCCTTGTGGATGATTCTGGCCATCTGCCCGCCGGGCAGCTCGTAGCAGGTCACGCGGTCGGTGCCGGTGACCTTTTTGGCGACGGGCACGACCACCTCGACGTCGGCGTTGCTCTGCTCGTTGGCCTTCACCGCCTCCTTGGGTGTCTCATGGCAGATGAACGTGGGCCGTCCGGCGATGTGGGCGCCGCTTCCGGCGGCGAAACGCCACACCGTCGCGATCATCGACCCGATCTCCGCATACGTGCCGCGCTTGCGCATTCCCACCACCAGTTGCGGTTCCACCTGACAAATGCTGACCTCGGTATTCATGACGCGACCTCCTTCGGATCGAGCCGCTCTGCCCGGTTGCGTTACGTGTCCGCCCGGCTTGGGGTTTTCGGATCGGCCGGCTCGAATGGCAAACGCATTGTGGCCCCTTTTCCCAAATTTCTATCGCAGAAGGCTTGACGAATGCAACCCTTTGGAGCATAATTCCGTTTCCAATTCGCGGATGTGGCGGAATTGGCAGACGCGCAGGCTTCAGGTGCCTGTGGGCTTAGGCCCGTGGAGGTTCGACTCCTCTCATCCGCATTCCTTTCGATCGCCGGGCGGGCGAGGTCTCCGGGGGCCGGGTCAGGAGGGCAAGTCCTAACGAAATCCGCCGTCACACGCCGATAAGGATACTGTATGCGTCAAGACCGAGGCGGTTCGTCCGGCACAGAGGGCTTGGCCTGATCGGTCGCGACCGATAAAATGCCGATGATGTGGCCGGAAAGAGGGGCCGCGACGAACTCGGGGGACTGTCACACGGCCGCCGAGGAACGGGAGCAAAGTATGGGTACCGTGGTGTGGGTTGTACTGATTGCGGCGGCAGAGCAGGCCGCTGAGGGCAAGCAGGTGGTGCCGCTGGACGTGATGTGGCGGTACGTCAGTTCGCTCGGGCTGGTCGAGGCGTTGACGTTTATTTCGTTCGGTTCGGTCTGTCTGTTCTACGGCTGGCGGGTGTTCCGCATCCTCGTGACGATCTGTTTCGGCCTTCTCGGTCTGGCCCTGGGCGTCTGGGCCAACCGTCGGCTCATCGGCGGGGATGTGATCTGGCTGTCGTTGATCTGCTCGGTCTTCTTCGCGGTGCTGTCGGTGCCGTTCATGCGGTGGGGCGTGACGATTCTCGGGGCGGTCTCCGGGGGCGTCCTGACGGCCGGCATCTGGCTGGCGGCGGGACTGCCCGAACAGTACGTCTGGGCCGGCGGCCTGGTGGGCCTGATCGCCGGCGGCATGATCTCCTTCATCGTCTTCAAGATCGCCGTGATCCTCTTCACCAGCCTCGGCGGAAGCACGTTGATGGTCGTCGGGGTCCTGGCGATCATCTACCGATACATGGTCGAAGGCAAGGGCGAGCAGTTCGAGTCGTTCGTCCATACGCACCAGTGGTTCCTTCCCGTGCTGCTGCTGGCCCCCATGCTCGTGGGGATGTACTTCCAGAACAAGCTCAGCAAGACCGACCCGAACTGGGCCGGCTGACACCCTTCGCGGCCGACGATCCACCTGGTCGGCCCCGCCACCGACCGTGCCCAACCACACCCTCAGGGCGCAGCGAGGGCATTTTGGCCTTGCAAAGGGGCCTGTCAGGCCGTAGCATGAGGCGATTGCCGACCGGGCCGGATGGGGACAGATGGGATGCGGACCGGGCGGCCCGGTTTTGACATTCAGGGGAACTCCCGTGTTCGAGTCATTGACGGAAAAACTCAATTCGGTCTTCAAGTCGCTGTCGGGGCGCGGCCGCATCACCGAGTCCAACATCTCCGACGCCATGCGGGACGTTCGCAAGGCCTTGCTCGAGGCCGACGTCAACTACAATATCGTCAAGCAGTTCTGCAAGGACGTTCGCGATGCGGCCCTGGGCGCCGAGGTCATCAAGAGCCTGCACCCCGGGCAGGTCCTGATCAAAATCGTCAATGACGAGTTGACCAAGTTGATGGGGCCCGTCGACACGCGAATCTACTTCGTCTCGCCCGGCCCGACGATCATCTTGCTGGCGGGCCTTCAGGGCTGTGGCAAGACGACCACGGCCGCCAAGCTCGGCAACTATCTCGTCTCCAAAGGCAAGCGGCCGCTGATGGTGGCCGACGACCTCCAGCGTCCGGCGGCCATCGAGCAGCTCAAGGTCCTCGGCGAGCAGACGGGCATCCCCGTCTACAGCGAGGAGATCAAGGATGCCGTCCGGGTGGCCCGCAACGCCGTCAAGCACGCCAAGGAGAGCGGCAACGACGTGGTCATCGTCGACACCGCCGGCCGTTTGCACATCGACGAAGAGATGATGACCGAGGTGGCCAACGTCGCCAAGGCCATCACGCCGCACCAGATCTATCTCGTCTGCGACTCGATGACCGGCCAGGACGCTGTCAACAGCGCCAAGGAGTTCAACGAACGGCTCGAACTCGACGGCGTGATTCTCACCAAGCTCGACGGCGATGCCCGAGGCGGTGCGGCCCTGAGCGTCAAGGCCGTCACCGGAAAGCCCATCAAGTTCATCGGCGTCGGCGAGAAGCTCGACAAGCTCGAAGAGTTTCACCCCGACCGCATGGCCAGCCGCATCCTCGGCATGGGCGACGTCGTCACCCTCGTGGAGAAGGCCCAGGAGCAGTTCGACGCCGAAGAAGCCATCAAATTTCAGAAGAAGATGGCCAAGGGCAGCTTCGGCTTCGACGACTTCCTCAAGCAGATGCAGGCGGTGAAGAAGATGGGCGGCCTCAAGGACATGCTCAAGCTCATGCCGGGCCTCGGCGGCCAGCTCAAGGACGTCGATTTCGACGGCAGCGAGCTCAAGCAGATGGAGGCCATCGTCCATTCGATGACGCCGAAGGAGCGTCGCGATCCGGACCTGATCGACCCGCCGAGGCGACGACGGATCGCCGCCGGCAGCGGGACCCAGCCGAACGACGTCTCCAGCCTGGTCAAGACCTTCAAACGCAGCCGCGACATGATGAAGGCGGTCAGCGGCGGCAGCTTCGGCGGGCTCAAGGCCCTGTTCTCCGGCGGATTCAACATGGAGGCCATGAGCGCCCAGATGACCGGCGGACGCAAGATCAAGCAGCGATCCAAACGCAAACGCGTCATCAAACGACGGGGAAAAATCAAGAAGCAGCGGTAGCCCCGGGGGTCGAGCCAATGGCCGAAAAAGAGCCGAATTTCGTCCCAAAGGTGAAAATATCTCTCGAAGAGTACCTCGAAGAGGTTGCTCGATTCTGCGAAAATGAGTATGGTAAGAGGTTTCGCGGCCAGTTCCAGGACATGGAGGGCACCAGCGAGCTGGCGATGCTGGCGGCCCCGACGGCCGCAGAGCTGACGGAGCTTCGTCGCGCGGTGGCGATCATGACGGCCGCCGAGAAGCACAACGCCGAGAAACTCTCGGACGAGCAGGTGGAACGAATCGCCGAGGACGCCAAGGTCGATCCGGCGAACTTCGCCATCTTTATCAACGGGTATACGTTGACGTGCAAACGCGTTTCGTGACCGGCACAGGGCCGCTCGCGGAAATTTGACATACGCTATCAGCGAAAGGAACAGCATGGCAGTAAAGCTTAGAATGACCCGCATGGGCCGTCGGCACCGACCGTTCTTCCGCATCAACGCGATTGAGTCCCGCGCGCCCCGCGACGGGCGAATCCTCGAGAAGCTGGGGCATTACGACCCGCTCGAAAAGGACGCCGCCAAGCAGATCGTCCTGAACCGCGAACGCATCGAGTTCTGGCTCGGCCAGGGCGCCACGCCCAGCGATACCGTCGCCGAAGTGCTGCTGCGCCACGGGATCAAGACGAAATACGCCGAGGAGAAGGCCGCCCGACGCGCCAAGGCCAAGGGCATCGCCCGCAAGCAGGGCAAGCTGTTCACCGCCACCGAGCGGATCCTGGTCGAGAGGAAGGCCAAGGCTGAAGCCGAAGCCAAGGCGGCCGAAGAGAAGGCCAAGGCCGAAGCCGCCAAGGCAAAGGCCGCGGCGGAAGCCAAAGCCAAGGCCGAAGCCGAGGCCAAGGCCAAAGCGGAAGCCGAGGCAGCCAAGGCCGCCGAAGCAGAAGCGGCTGCTGCGGCTGAAGGCGCTGCCGAGTAGCGGCGAGGCGCGATGCGAATCGACGTCCTCACGCTCTTTCCGGAGATGTTTGCCTCTCCGCTGGGCCACGGGATCATCCGGCGGGCGCAGGAGCAAGGGCTCGTCGAGGTCGCCTTGACGAACATCCGCGACTTTGCGATCGGCGAGTATCGCAAGGTCGATGACAAACCGTATGGCGGGGGCCCCGGCATGGTCATGATGCCGGGCCCCGTCTTCGACTGTTTCGAGCACGTCCAATCGCTGTGTCCCCAACCCGGCCGGGTCATTCTGCTGACGCCCCAGGGCGTGCCCTTCAGGCAGGCCAAGGCCGCCGAACTCAGTGCCCAGGACCGGCTGATCCTCATCGCCGGACGCTATGAGGGCTTCGACGAGCGAATCCGCATCGGACTCGGCGCCGAGCAGATCTCCATCGGCGACTACGTCCTCAACGGCGGCGAGCTGGCGGCGATGGTCGTCATCGACGCCGTGGTGCGCCTCCTGCCCGGCGCCCTCGGCGACGAGGACTCCGCCCGCGACGACTCGTTCAGCGACGGCCTGCTCGAGTACCCCCACTACACCCGCCCCGAGACGTTTCGCGGCATGAAGGTCCCCGACATCCT
>JAAYBA010000393.1 GCA_012719085.1 Planctomycetota bacterium | reverse complement strand
GTCCTTTCGGAGCTGTCCACCGAAGGTGTGGCGATTCAGGCCGTCGTCGATCGCTCGGGCAGCATGGCCGCGGAGATGGACTACGACGGCCAGAAGTTCGACCGCCTGGAGGTGGTCAAACGCGTCCTGGCCGACTTCGTCGAAGGCGATAAGAAGGGCCTCGGCGGTCGGACGGGCGACCTGATCGGGTTGATCACATTCGCGCGATACGCCGACACCGTCTGTCCGCTGGTGCTCAGCCACAGCGTTCTTTCGGAGTTTTTGCGAACCACCGAGATCGTGAGCGTTCGCAGCGAGGACGGCACCGCGATCGGCGATGCGATCGCTTTGGCGGCGGCCCGGCTGAAGACCGCCGAAGAAGAGCTGCGTCGCCGCAACGCTCAGCTGGGCTTCGGCGATGCCCAATCGCCCGAGAACGAGCGGGGCGGCTTCGAGATCAAGAGCAAGGTGATCATCCTGCTGACCGACGGCCGCAACAACGTGGGCGACTACGATCCGCTGACGGCCGCCGAGCTGGCCACCCAGTGGGGCATCAAGATCTATACGATCGGGATCGGTTCGGCCCAGTCGTTCACGACGGTCACGACATTGCTCGGGACGTTCCGCATGCCGACACAGGACGACCTGGACGAGAAACTGCTCAAAGCCATCGCCGAGAAGACCGGGGGATTCTACAGCCGGGCCACCGACGCCGAATCGCTACGCGACATCGTCCGGCGGATTGACGCCCTGGAGAAGACGGAAATGAAGTCCGTGCAGTACACGCAGTACGCCGAACGCTTCGGACGCTGGACACTGCCGGCGCTGCTGCTGCTGGGTCTGGAGATGCTGGCCGGCTGCACGGTCTTTCGAAAGATACCATGAGCGTGCAAGATGAATCGACAATGCCCGAACAACGACTTTGTCATTCCGAGCGCAGTCGAGGAATCTGGCCACGAATCAGGAGTCTGTCAAGTCTCTGGCCAGATCCATCGACTGCGCTGCGCTTCGCTCAGGATGACAATGGTCGTGTGGCTGCAATAGTGCTATATGAACTTAGGAAATGACAAGGCGTTGTGGTTGTTGTTCTTGGTGCCGGCGGTGCTGGCGCCGGTCTATGCGTGGTGTTTCTGGCGCAAGGCCCAGGCGCTGCGGGCGCTGGCCAGCCACGAAATGCTCGCTCGGATCAACAACACGGTCAGTTTGAACAAGCAGGTGTTCAAGGCGTTTCTTCTGGTGCTGGCGTTCGTGCTGATCGTGCTGGCACTGACCGAGCCGAAGTGGAACCCGCAGCCGCAGCAGATTCGCCGCCAGGGTCGCGACGTGGCCATCCTGCTCGACACGAGCCGGTCCATGCTGGCCGAGGACATCAAGCCCAATCGCCTGGAGCGATCCAAGATCGCCATCTCCGATTTGTTGGAGGTGCTCAAGGGCGACCGCGTCGCGATCGTGACGTTTGCGGGCAATGCAACGGTCAAGTGTCCGCTGACACAGGACTACGCGTTCGTGCGAATGGTCCTGGCGGACATCTCGACCGAGAGCACCAGCCGGGGCGGCACGATGCTCGGCGACGCGATTCGCAAGGGCGTCGACGAGGTCTTCGACAGGCAAAGTCGCGAGTACAAGGACCTGATTCTGATCACCGATGGCGAGGACCACGACAGCTTCCCCGTCGAGGCGGCGCAGAAGGCGGCCGAGGAGGGCATCCGGATCATCGCCATCGGCCTGGGCGACGACAGCACGGGATCGCGCATCCCGATCACCGGGCCCGATGGGCAGACCACGTTCCTGAAGTATCAGGGCCAGGAGGTCTGGTCCCGGCTCGACAGCGACACGCTGCGCGAAGTGGCCTATGCGACGGAAGGAGGCAAGTACCTCTCAGTCGAGCCGGGCACGACGATGGACCTGGGACAGATTTACGACAACCTGATCGCTTCAGCGGCCAGGCGTGAGCTGGAGTCGATGACGATGATGAAATATGACGAGAAGTTCCAGATCTTCGTGGCGTTTGCCATTGGATTGTTGATTTGCGAGGCGTTGCTCAGTGAACGCAAGAAGACAACCCGTTTGTAGGGTGTGCAATGCACACCTTCCTTGGCTGGGGGCGGTGTTCTTGCTGCTGGCAGCGATGACGCTGGCGCAGGGGGCCTCTGCGCGGGATGCGGTCCGGCAGGGCAATCAACTGTATGCCGACGGGCAGTACTCCGAGGCGATCAACAAGTACAACGAGGCCGAGATCGAGCAGCCGGCGGCGGTCGAGCCGAAGTTCAACAAGGCCAACAGCTACTATCGGCTGGACGACCTGGGCCGTGCGATCGATCTGTACCGGCAGGTCGCCGCCGAGAGCAGAGACATGACGCTGGTGAGCAAGGCCAAGTACAATCTGGGCAACTGCTTCTTTCAGCGAGGCTCCAAGCAGCGTGATTCCAACCTGCAGAAGGCCCTGGAGGACATGGAGACGAGCATCACGTACTGGCGAGGCGTGCTGGACATCGATCCGCAGAACGAGAAGGCCGCTCGGAACATCGAGGTCGCCCGCCTGACGATCAAGGACATCCTCGACCAGATCAGGCAACAGCAACAGCAAGAGCAGGAGCAACAGCAGCAGTCGCAACAGGACCAACAGGGGGACCAACAGGAGCAGGACCAGCAACAGCAATCGCAATCGCAGCCACAGGACCCGAACGAGTCCCAGGACGAAGACCAATCGCAGCAAGGGGCCGACCCGAATCAGGACGACCAACAGGAACCGGCCGACCAACAGCAGCAGCAGGACCAGGGCCGCGACGAGCAACAGGTCCGGCAGCAGGCTGTGCCGGACACGACCGCCCAGGAGATCCTTGACAAGGAGCAGCGGCAGAAAGAACAGCGACAGATTCGCCAAAGGACACAGACCCAGAAGGTCGAAAGAGACTGGTAACATGAGACACCTCGTCTGGACCATCACGTTCGCAGCCATCCTCCTGCCGGCCGGCGTCGCGGCCGGTCAGGCGCGGACGCGGGTCTATGCCAAGGTCGAGTCCGATATGACGATCTATCCGGACCAGACGTTCACCTACTCGGTGGTCGTCGAGGGGGGCAAACCGAGCAAGATCGATATCGCGCCGATCGCTCGATTCAATCCGCAGCGGGCCGGAAGCGGCAGCTCGATTCAGACCGTCGGCGACCGGACGACGATCAGCTATTCCGAAAATTATGTCATCGTGGCCGGTCCGCCCGGCACGATGGTTCTGCCGGGCGTGACCGTGGTTGTGGACGGCCAGACGTACACAACCAACGCGGTGGAGGTGACGGTCTCGGCGCCCGGCACGACCGACCGCCTGGCGCTGGAATTCACGATGTCGGAGACAACGTGCTACGTCGGCCAGCCGGTGGTGATGACGGTCCGCTGGATCGTCAAGGCCCAGGTCAAAGACGCGGCGTTCGATGTGC
>JAAYBA010000392.1 GCA_012719085.1 Planctomycetota bacterium | reverse complement strand
GCGGGTACTTCGGCGGCTCGGCGGTGGGCGGTGGGTCGGCCAGGATCCGGTCGCACTGCCGGACGAGGGCCTCATATTCGGCCTTCATCTCGCCCTGGGCCAGCGCGCGGAGCCTGGGCAGATTCTCGGGTCGCAGGAACAGACGCGGATGGGTCGCAGGAATGCGAGCCAGAAGTTCGGCGCGCGGAGGCAGCGGCATCTTGGACGCATCGGGTGCGATTGTGAACGAACGCGATTGGCTCCAGTCCGTGTAGCGGCCGGCCTTGTCCCGGCCGCGATAGCGCCAGGTATATTGCCCCGGCCCGAAGACCTGGGGCGGGCAATGCACGCTGAACTCGATGTCGCTTGCCCGGTATGCTTTGTCGGGAGAGTCTTCGGCGCGAACGCACTCGATCTCCCAGATCAGGCCGTCAGCGGGACGCCAACTGAAGCTCGGCGGATCGGTTAGTGAGACGACGCCATCGGCGGGGCGATATCCCCATTCGCTCGGCAGAGCAGGACTCTGGTTCAGTGTGAGTGCCTGGGCGCAGGCCAGCCCGCAGAGCAGAACCGCGAACAGCGGAATCAACCGCAGCGCCCGGGCGATGATGTCACCTCTTCTTGTCGAGTTCATCTCGCAGCATGGCCTCATAGAGGGTCAGTTGGATGTCGAGGATCTGCTCGTGTGTCACTTCGCAGAAGCCCTGGATTCCATGCGGGCACTCGAACGTGAACGGCGTCGCGCCGCTGACGTGATAGAGCGCACTGGTCAGATTAAAGGCGCTGGGCGAGTCGCTGTCTTCAGCGCGGACTTGTGGCAGGCTGCTGTGCGGCAGGTTCCGCTCTTCCAAAAGGGCGTAATATCTCTCGGCCAGCATACGCACGTCCTGCTGGACGGACATCGGCACATATGCGGGCCTCAGCAACGCCGGCACCGGCTCGTGACTGTGCAGCGAAACGGCCAAATCAGGGCCCTCCTCCAGGGCCAGCCTCAGGATGGCGGGTGCTTCCGGCCCCATCGGGGCGAAGAACTCGTCATGCATCGGGTTGATGCCGGCGTCATTGAAATAGCAGCCGAGGAAGCCGACGTTGTCGCCCACGAGCGGGTGCTGCCGCTTGACGTGAGGCCACCCACACAGCATGTCGTCGCTCCAGGTGCCCTGGCCCCAGAAGCGTAGGTCGTTGTGCCCCATCCCCTGGAGCGACCGGGGCTCGAATCGCGCAATGCCGTCGGGATTTCCCGCAGGAAGGATCAGGAGGCGGCATTGCAGGCCGAGCTGCCGCAGACGCATCTGATCCCTTCCGCGCAGGTCCTTGCCGGTTTCCAGGATCTCGATGAAGTTGACCAGGCCGGTCAGTGCCTCGACCTCGTGGCCGTGCACAGGACCGACGAAGAAGACCACGGGTTTCTTCCTTGCCCCCTTGTCCATATAGGCGCTGGGCAGGCGGCCTCCGATGGCGGAGTTGAAATTTGCCTTCTGCTGGAGCGGCTCCTTAGTGCCGTACGTGACGAGGTGGATCGGTCTGCCACCCGGCGAGATCGCGATGACGCGGGCGGTGCCGCGATGAAGCCTCTCGAACCGGTCCGCAAGCCCCTGGACCCCGCCGACCCAGAAGTCGGGCAACTGACGCTGCGGGATTCGCGCCTTGGCCTGGGCGTAGGTCATGCGGTCGGCCTCTTCTGCGGCTCGGACCGACCCTTTGAACGGTTGCATGACAACAGCGATGAGAACGACAATGCTCAGCGTTCGCGACAGGGGCTGGCTCATATTCGCCTCCGGAATATCGAGAGACTTGGGTGCGGCTCAGACAATCAGCTTCCTGACCCACCAGTTCAGGTAGTCCTCATCCAGGATGTCAGGTGACAAACCCCGGTTGGTCATCTGTCGCTCGTAGTAGTCCGCCATGTCCTTCTGCCAATAGGCGACCACCTCCTGGGGCTCGGGGTCTTCTCCCCGGTCTTTGGTGGCCTTGATCCATTCGTCGAGCTTGCCTCGGTGCTCCTTCAGGACCTTGGCACACGCGGGATCATCGGCGAGATTGCGCGTTTCGAACGGGTCTTCTTCGACGTCGTAGAATTCTTCTTTCGGTCGGGTCGTCGCCATGAACCGCGCCTGGGCCGGCGTCAACTGCCCGCGCTGATGCAGGACCTCCAACAGCGTCACGACAGGGTATTGCAGCTTCTTATACGCGTTGAACTGTGTGTACGGCCGGTCCGGGTAGTAGTTGCGGATGTACTTGTAACGCTTCGAGCGGATGCAGCGGATGCGATCGGCTGTGCCGTCGCATCGGTCGCGGGCGGCAAAGACGTACTTGCGGCTCCTCTTGTTGCGGCCGAGAAACACATGGCCTTGGAGATGCCTCGGCGGCGCAATGCCGGCCAGCGACAGGAAGGTCGGCGCGAAATCGATGCTGCTGACCAGGTCATCGACAACCGTGCCGGGTGCGATGTGGCCGGGCCAGCGGATTATCATTGGGACGTGAATGCCCCCGTCGTAGAGCCACTGCTTATCCCACACGTGGGGGCGGCCGTGGTCGCCGAAGTACATCACGATGGTGTTGTCCGCCAGACCTTCCTTCTCCAGCCAGGCCAGCGCCACGCCGACCTCGGTGTCGAGGTTCTGGATGGATTCCAGGTAGTCGGCCCAGTCGCGCCGGGCCACCGGATGGTCGGGGTAACAGGGCGGCAGTTGAACGGCCGTCGGGTCGATTGGATTTCTCTCATCGCGTTTGAAGTCCCGATGGGTCAGACTGAGGTTGATCTGGGCGAAGAACGGCTGGCCCGGCTTCCGCTGCGACCAGTCCGTGCCGTCGAATGGCACGCCCTTTGGCGTGAAGTTCCAGTCGGTTTTGCCGGGCCGCTTGTAGTTCAGGCCCGCGCAGTTGCTGGTGTAGTAGCCCGCCTGCCGGAAGTACTCCGTGATGACGTTTACCGAGGCCGGCAGCGTGTAGCCGTCGTCGCGATGGCTGCGGTGGTTGTGGGCGCCGATGCTGGTCTGATACATGCCCGTCATGAAAGCGGAGCGCGACGCCGAGCAAACCGGGGCGGTGACGAACGCGTGGGCAAAGCGTGCCCCCTCGGTGGCCAGCCTGTCAAGGTTCGGCGTCTTGACGACGGGATGACCGTAACAGCCAAGGTCCGGCGAGGTGTCCTCGGAGATGATCCAGAGGATGTTCGGTCGCCGTGTCCCGGTCGCCGTCGCGTTCTTCGAAGGGGCGGCGCTGCATCCGCAGAGGCAGGCTGCCGCGGCAACGCCGCCGGCGGCTCTGAGAAAGTCGCGTCGTTCCATGTTCGAGTCTCCCTTCTCTTTCGTGAAACGCTGTCCGATTGTCGCTCGTATCAGGCTGGTCTGTCGAGCGATCCTGTCAGTTCGGCAAGGCGGGTGATCTTCTTTCGTGCGCAGTAGTCCCGAAGCCCGGCGACGATCTGCACGGCGCAATCCGGCTCGACGAAGCTGGCCGTCCCAACCGCTACCGCTGTTGCGCCTGCCATCAGGAATTCCACGGCGTCGGCAGCCGAACGAATGCCGCCGAGCCCCAGCAGCGGAATCCTCGCCTCTCGCGCCACTTCGCGGTAGACCTTGTTGACGAGGTAAACCGCGATGGGTTTGATTGCCGGCCCGGACAGACCTCCGGTGCGATTGGTCAGCACCGGCCGCCGCGTCTCTATGTCGATGACCATCGCCGTAAACGTGTTGATCAGGCTCAGGGCGTCAGCCCCGCCGGCCACCGCCGCCCGTGCGGTAACGCTGATGTCGGTCACCGCCGGTGCAAGCTTGACGATCAACACCTTCGAGCCGCACGCCTTCTTCACCGCCCGGGTGATCTCCTCGACCTGCGCGGGGTCGGTCCCGAAGCTGATGCCGCCTTTCTTGACGTTCGGGCAACTGATGTTCAGCTCGAAGCCGGCCAGGGCCTTCTCGCCCGCCAGCCGCTCGACGACGGCGACGTATTCCTCGATTGTTGTGCCGGCAACGTTGACGAAAACGGCCGACTTCATGCGTGCGATTACCGGCAGCTTCTCTGCGACGAATCGCTCCAGGCCCACGTTGGCCAGACCGATGGCGTTGAGCATGCCGGCGTCGGTCTCGACGATTCGCGGCGTCGGGTTGCCCTTACGCGGCTTAAGCGTGATGCTCTTGGTGATGAACCCGCCCAGCGCATCGACGTCCATGAAATCCGCCAGTTCGTCGGCATACCCGCACGTACCCGACGCCGTGAACACCGGATTCGCCAGCCTCAGCCCGGCAAACTCCACCGACATGTCGATTCGCTCAGTCATTTGTGCTTGCTTGTGATCCAGGAAGATATCAGGCGTCATCCGTGCCGAAGACGACTTCTCTCGCGTCGAAGACGGGGCCGTCCTGGCAACAGAGTTTGTAGATGGTCTCGTCCGAATCGGCGAGGCGGCACTCGATGGCGCAGCTCTGGCACAGTCCGATCCCGCAGGCCATTCGGCGTTCCATGCTGACCTGGCAGTCGATGTCCTTTTCGTTTGCGATCCGCGCGACAGCCGCCAACATGCGTTCCGGGCCGCACGCGTAGACGACAATCTCTTCTCGCGGACGATCCGCGTTCTCCTGCAGCCACTGCGAGAGGCATTCCGTGACAGGTCCCCGATGGCCGGCCGACCCATCGTCGGTGGCCACCATCGACGGGACGCCGAGTGTCGCGAAGGTGGGGACCGACAGACTCAGATCTTCCTCGAACACAGCAGGGCGTTCCTCCAGGGGCAGGGCGTTCACCGTCCGCGAGCCGATGAAGGCGACCGCCGTGATGTCCGGGTGCTCGACGCTCAGCGATTTCGCCAGGCAACGGATCGGCGGGAGACCCATGCCGCCGACGACCAGCAGGGCGATGCGCGTGCCCTCGCGGACGGCAAAGCCGTTGCCCAGCGGTCCGACAATGCTGGCCGTATCGCCTTCGCGCAGTGTCGTCATGCGCAGACTCGCCGGCCCGACGATGCAGTAGAGCAGATCGGCGGTGGTCACATTGCTCTCGACCGTCACATCGGAAAAACTGAACGGCCTTCGCAGCAACACGTTCCGCCGGGCGCCGTTCCGCAACGCCACCGGGATCGTCTCAATCGAGGGGATCGCCAGTTCCGACGTATCGAACTGGATAAACTGCCCTGGGCGAAACCCCGCAAACGCCTGGGCTGCCTCACCCTCAAACCGAAATCGCAGCTTCCAGAAACACTCGCCCGCCTGAACGTTCGACAGAACGGTGGCCGTGTGCGAGCCTTTCTTCCGTGATGCGCGTTCTTGCGTCATGCCGTTGGCTTTCCGATCGATCAGAGCACGCCTTCGAAGACCTTGACCCCGTCGACGACCTTGCACGTGTGCACGGCGAACTTGTCGGCGAAATCGGGCCGGCTGCGCGGATAGGCGGTTTGGACCGCCTTGCGCACCGCCTCGACGCTCTCCGCTTGCACCAGTGCACCGGAGGCCCCTTTGTCGCCGCCGCCCAGCATTCGCTCGCCCAGCACGCCCGGAACCGTGCGAACGATGTCACACATGGTCTCCAGCTCCGGGCCCGAGATCCTGTAGTCATCCCGCAGGCCGATGCCGTCCTGTCGGAAGATCGCGCCTACCGTTTCGATGTCACCGGCCTTCCACGCCTCCAGCATCCGGTAGAAGCGTTGCTGGGCGCCGAAGATGTACGTCAGTCGTGCGCAGAGGTCGGGGGATTTGGGACCGAACTGCGTCATGATCTTGCAGTAGACCGCCTCGTCCTTGATGTCGGCCAGACAGGATATCTGGAACCCGGCCTCTTGCAGGATGGCGACCAACTCTTCGCACTCGCGACGTCGCACCGCGTACGTCGACTTCTCCAGGCCGGGACGGTCGGTGCCCGTGTCGAGCACCATGATCCGGAAATCCGTTGCGCCTGCGCCCATCGGCACGTACTCGATCGAGCGGTCGGCGGGATTGTAGTATGTGCCCATGCCCTCTCGTGCGAACAGGACCATCGTCTGGTCGAGCTTGCCGCAGGGTGAGCCGATGTAGTCGTTCTCGACTGCCTGGGCCAGGTCCACGATCTGGACGTCCTTGGCGACCTCGATGTTGTTCGCATCGAACAGCGAGAGGATCAGGTTGATGCACAGCGACGCCGAGCGGCTCATGCCGCCGCCGGGAATGTTGCCGTAGAGGACCGCGTCGATCCCCTGGGTGAGTTGGAACCCCTCACGCCGCAGGATGTGGTCGATGCCGTAGGGGAACCGGCCCCACGTCTGGGCGATGGCCGCCGACCTGGGCTCGGGGACGTGGCCGATCGTGTATTCGATCACGCCGTCGTCGGGGAAGTTGCCGCTGAACAGGCGGATGCGACGGGTCCCGTTGGGCTTGTAGGCCATCCAGATGAAGCGGTCGGTGCCCACGCCGAACAACTCGGTGCCGTTGTAGTCACCGTGCTCGACGCCGAGGCAGAATCGCGACGACGTCCGCCGGACCTTGCCACCGGCGACGTCCAGTCTATGCTCTTTCGCCCACTGGCGAATCTTCTCCAATGCGGCTTGGCCTTCTTTCGTCAGTCTCATTTTCTTCCGCTGTCTCCCAATGGGGAACGGTTCTCTGCTCGTCCGGCAAACAACGCGTTGAATATAGTCGGGTCCCAGGCAAACATCAAGGCCCTATCTCCGTCGCGGGCAAGACGGCCTGCGGCGCATAGAATGGGGGCCTGCATCGTGTGGACACAGGCCCCTGTGATTGTGGAAGACCGGCTTGGGGTCTCACGATCTCACGGCCGGACTTGACGAGCTAATAGGGTGTCTCCAGAATGAACTCATCGAACGCCGCATGGCCCGGATCGTCTGAGTACGTCGCCTGGAACAGACCCACCTGCAACGCAACTCCATCCATGTCGTCCCGTGTCAGCGGGGAGACTGCCATATCCGTCCACGAGATACCGTCAGGACTCGTGCGGAAATGGAACACGTTGCCGATGCGCTCGATCTGGAGATAGCGATCGGCCTCAAAGGCCTTGCCATTGTGGCCGTTTTCCGTACGCACGTCGTCATTGGCGCTGCGAACGAAATTGCCGCAGTTCCAGATCGGGAAGTAGTCGATCGAAACCCAGTCCTCTCCCGGCCCGGCCTCGTCGGGCAGAGCCCTGGCCATCAGGCCGCAGGTATTGTGATAGACCGGGGCTTCGGCGGTTCCCGCGTAATCGACGACCTTCACCGTGGCGATGAAGTCGCCCTCAACCGCCTTATACAGGAACGGACCGACGGGCGACCAGGGCTCGTGGAAAAAGGCCCCGGTCGATTGGATGAACAACTGGCCCGGACGGTCGATCGACGCATTCAGTGCATCAACGGTCTCGTTGTCGCCCAAACCCAGAAAGCCATCCCAGAACGTGTCTTCAATCCCGTCGCTCAAGAAGTCACGCGCAACGTCGAAACTCTCGATCTCCGTGGCCATCGGCGCCGAACCAAGGGGATGGCCGACTCCGATGTCATCGATGAAGATCAGGCCTTCGCCACCGGCTGTCAGGCCGTCAGGGTCACCGACCCCGATGACCATCTTCTCGACGCGGTTGAGGGTTACGCCGGCCGCACTCAGTTCGCTGAATGCGATTCGCCACTGTTGCCAGGCATCGATCAGAGTTGCCTGCGGGTCGGGATGTCTGACCACCACGGTCCCACCGTTGCCGTCATGGATCGCCACATACAGGCCGTCCGGGGCATTGCCGGCCTGGCCCTCTTCGGGCGATGGCCCGCGGAAGAACAGCCGCAGGGTGTCTGCGCCGTTCCGCGTCCAGTCCTGTGGAGTGCTCCATACACGTTCGGCTTCAGACCGCCACGGGGCTGTGGCATTGTTGTACTGCAGGGGCATCGACTGGCGTCCCCCGTGGACGATGGTCCTCTCGGCGAACGGCGAGTTCAGGTAGCCGACCGTCGAGCCGGTTTCGTTGACCCATCCATCCAGCCATGTGTCAAAAATTGCCTGGCCGGCATCGATATCGTCCGTATAGCTCTCGAAGTCCTCGACGACGAAGAACTCGAGGGTGGAGAAGCTCCAGAGGTCGCCTTCCCACACGTTTGGACTGGCCGCCTCATTGACCTCGTTGACTTTCCAGTAATATGTCGTTCCGAGATTCAGTTCACCCGAGACGTAGCGGTTCTCGACCACAACGCCTGCAGGGGTGGTGCCGTTGATCACGGCAGCCTTGTTGGTGTCGAAGTAGACCTCATGGCTCGCCGCCTCGCGACCGGCGCGCCAGCCGAGCGTGGCGTCCGGATTCACGCCGGCCGTATTGTCCGCCGGCTGGGGAGCCCGTGCCTTGACGGGTTTGTAGAGGAAGCGGACCTCACTCAATCCATACTGCCCCTTATCGCTGTAACCGCTGTTGATCTTCAGGCGGACGAATTGGGCAATCGCGCCGTCCATATCGACAGTCGTGTTGTGTGCATAGCCGGCCTTGGCTGTCGCCTGGTTGAACTGCACGTCGGCGAGGGTCGTCCAGTCGGCCCCGTTGGTTGAGTACTCCACCGTGACATCCTTGATTCCCAGGCCGAGGAGCTTCTCGAACATCACGTTGTAGTTCCAGAGCCACATCTCGTAGAGCTTGTAGCTTTTGTCGAATTCGAACTGGATCCACGCGGGTTCCTCACCGGCTTCGCCAAGCCACATGTGCGTCGGTTCGGTCGAGTGCAGATCGCTGGAGTCCAGACCTGAGCCGTTGACGGTGTTCTCCGGGCCGGTCCCCGCCTCCGAGGCGGTGTTGCTGGTTGCGATGATGTTGGTGATGGGATAGGCATAGGGCTCGACGGTGAAACTCCACAGATTGCCCGCATGGATCGCGCCGCCGTCCGCCTCGACGACATCGACGCGCCAATAATAGGTCTGCCCGTAGTCGAGCAACTCGGCGGGACGGTAAGCCGTCTCGCTCTGGCCTTCGCCGACCAGCACGCCCAGGGGATTGGTTCTGTCAGCGGCAGCGACGTCATCGGCGGAGGTCCCAAAGTAGACATCCTGCGCGGCAACACCTTCCGGTACGAGCCAGCCAAGTACGGTAGCCCGTTCGATGTCGGTGGCGGCGTCGGCGGGAGCGGGATTGTACGACTTCATGCGCGGTGCGACGAGCGGCCCCTCAAGCGTGAAGTCGTCGAATGCCGCATAGCCCGCGTCGGCAGAATAGGTGGCCTGATACAGCCCGACCTGCAATGGAACATCGGCCAGATCGTCTCTCGTGATCGGGGAGACGCCCATTTCCGTCCAGGTGACCCCGTCGGTGCTGGTGCGGAAGTGGAAGACATTGCCGACTCGTTCGATCTGGAGATATGGATCGAGGTTGAACTGCTTGCCATTGTGCCCGTTCTCGGTCCGGACGTCTTCGTCGGCTGTCCGAACGAAGTTGCCGCAACTCCAGATAGGGAAGTAGTCCAAGGCGACCCAGTCTTCTCCATTGCCGCCATCATCCGGCAGGGCCCGGGCCATAAGCCCGCAGTTGTTGTGATAGACCGGATTGTCCGCCGTGCCGGCATAATCCGTCACCTTCACGGTAGCGACGAAGTCTCCTTCGACCACCTTGTAGAGGAACGGCCCCAACGGCGTCCACGGCTCGTGCCAGAAGGCATCGGCCGACTCGACGTACAACTGGCCTGGCCGATCCATTGACACATTAAGGGCTGTGACTGTCTCGCCGTCGCCGATACCGTGGAATCCGTCCCAGATGGTCCCCTCGACGCCGTCGGAGACGAAATCATGGGCTTGGTCGAAACTGTCAGTGAGCACGGCTGCCTGCGCGGCCAAACACGCGGCCAGCGCGAGAGCGACGATGCACAAATGGAATGATCTGGTGAACATGAACGTCCTCCTTCAGATGGAACCCACACCGTCATGTGTTGGCCACACACCAGCACATGCCTCACTTATCGGCGAAGACTGTCTCTCTCGTTGTGTTGTCGCGGTGCATACTCGGCTGTTGTGCCTCTGGGAATGCGCCTTAACGCAGATAGACCCTCCTCCCTTTCACGGATCGCGTCGTCTCGGACGCCAATCCCGTCTGTTCCTGTCTTTTGCTGTCGGACAACCTTCTTCTATGGTAGCAGAAAAACCCTCCAGAAACAACCAAATTGCGTCTTTCTGCCGCCAGAATGCGACGTGCTTCGGCCCTCTCGCGACCCATTTGGGGCGATCTATCCGTCACCGCAAGGCAGGCGGCTCCTATGCAAACCACCCTCCCGCATCACATCACGATCCATCTCAATCACCTGGGGCCGACCGCCCGAAACCGACATCATCGACAAGGACCAGCCCGGTGCCGCCGGCCTTCGGATGGTCACGGTTGCCCAAGCCGATATACATGGTCTGGATGTGGGCGAGATTTACGCCTGTCAGGTCGCTGAATGGAATCCGCCATTCAGTCCAGCCCGCGAGGATAGCGATGTCGGGGTGCGTCACCACGGTCACGTAGCCGGCTGTATCTTCGATTGCCACGTAGAGCGGCTCAGGATCGTTGTCTCCATCCTCTCGACCGAAGACGAACAGCCGCAGGCTGTCGGCGCCATGCGTCAGCCAGTTCATTCCTCCCAGGTCGCACTCGGACTCGGAGTAGAACGGTGGCACGGAGTTGTCATAGGCCAGTGGCATGGACTGCGCGCCAGTGTGGACGATGGTTCGCTCGGCAAACGGCGCTGTGAGATACCCGACGGTCGATCCGGTGTTGTTGACCCAGCCGTCGAGCCATGTGTCGAAAATGGCTTCACCCGCGTCGATGTCGTCGGTGTAGCTCTCGAAGTCGTCGATGATGGCGTATTCGAGTGTCTGGAAGGTCCAGACACTGCTTTGCCAGAGGCTGATCGGCTCGGCTTCGTTGACCTCATCGACGCGCCAATAATAGGTCCTGCCGAATTCAAGTGTCTCCATTGGGAGGGTCGGTCGATCTGTGGTGTCCACGAGTGGCAGGGTGCCGGGATCGGTTCCGAGATGGACCTCATGCACGGCGGCCTGGCGCCCGGGCCGCCAGCTCAGGATCGTATCGAGAGGCACATCGGGGTCTCCGTCCGCGGGCTGCGGCTCCCGAGCAAAGGTGGGGATGTACAGGAAGCGAACCTCGCTCAGCCCATACTGCGGCAGAGCGCCGCCCCAATTGCTGTTGGCCGTCAGACGCACCGCCTGCACGGCACGGCCCGCAAAATCGATCGTAGTGTTGGAGGTGTAGCCGACGACGGAGGTGGCTTGAGCGAACTCGAAATCTCCGAGCGTCATCCAATCGACACCGTTCTCCGAGTACTCCACTGTTACGTCTTTCAAACCGTAGCCCAAAAACGCTTCGAACTGAATGTTGTAGTTCCAGACGAGCATCTGGTGGAGCTTGTAGAGACGGTCAAATGTGAACTCAATGAAGGTCGGCTGGTCTCCGGCAGCGCTGCTGAGCCACATGTCGGAGGTCCGGGTCGAATGCCCGTCGTTCTCATCCAAGCCCGAACCATCGACCACATTCTCCGGTGCAGCACCTTCATCGAAGCTGGAGGCGGTGACCGCGACGCCCTCCAACGGATAGGCAAACGGCTCCACCTCGAAGCTCCACACCTGGCCCTTGAAGATGGTGTGCTCCGGCGGGCCGTTCACTTCATCGACGCGCCAGTAGTACGTCTGGCCCAGTTCGAGTTGACCGGGATCGTACGTCGCCGCCGTCTGCCCCTGGCTGACCAGCACGCCCATCGGATTGGCCCGGCTGGCGTCGTTGACGTCGGCAAATCGCGTGCCCAGGTATACATCGTGTGCCTGCGCCAATGCGCCCGGCGTCCAGCTCAGCGCGCGATCGCGAGGTACATCGCCGGCGCCGTTCTGGGGGACGGGCGCCGCGGCACTCACCAGGCCCAACGGCCCGTACACGATGAAGTCATCGAAGTCCATTACGCCGGTGTAGGCGTGGAGGCCGACTCGCCCGGTGGTCCATTGCGCGTGCTGTACGCGGAACATCCCCACGTCATTGAGATAACCGACCAGCCCGGTCGAGGCCACCACCAGCTTGACGTGATACCACTCGCCCACCTCCAGCGCGTTGTTCGTCTGCGACAGCATCGTCGCGGTGCCTTCGTTGTAGATGTACAAGCGTGATTCCGTGTTCGTCCATCCGTTGATGATCCAGCGGTACATGTGGGTGTTCGGTCCGTTGCGGTCGTCCCAGGTCACCGGCGCAGGGTCCTGGACGCGGAACAGCACGTTGACGGGTGCATCGCCGGCCGTCAGCGACCGGACATTGAACTCGATGGTGTACTCGACCCATTCGTCATTCCAGTGATCCGCGGCCACCATCGACGCCTGCCACGGACTGGCCGTGCTGAGCTGCTGGTACAGGCCGTCGGCCACCTGCCAGTCGCCGCTGATCACCTCCCATTGGAGTGCGGAGGCCGCCGAGTCCTCGAAATTATCGGAGAAGTAGAGCTGCGCCCCGACGGGCAAGGTCCAGGGCAGGACAATGAGCAGGGTAACGAACGTTGGGAGTGTTGCGCGTCTCTGGGAGACCATCTCTCTTCCTCCAGTTGTGATGTGTCCGCTTTGCGTTCAACCGTCACATTCCGGCTCCGACCGCACGCATCAGCCATTCCCTCCTGCACGACGATTGGACTCGACTGCGAATGCCGCCGGCGTCTCCTGCGCATACATATACCACATCCAGACCGGCTGCACAATGGCATTTCGATGGACTCAAGGCCGTTCCACCGTGTGGGGTCGGCCGCAATGGCGAAGCGGCCCCGAGGTCGCAACCTCGGAGCCGCCTGGAAGCTCGGATGGGCCAATCGAACGGACTACTTCGTCAGACCAATCGGGCTGAAGAGCACGTACAGAACTAGCGTGATGACGACCACCGCGATGCCGGCCAACTTCGCCCCGCCGGAAGAGGTCAGATTCAGGTCGGTCTTGCTGTGGAACTCGACCGGTTGCGCCAGTGGCTTGACGATTGTGATAATCGTCATCACGACGAGGCAAAGCCCAAAGCAGATCGCCATGCGGTTCAGGAAGTTCCCAATGATGATATCCATCTTCGGGAGGGCCATGAAGCCGGGCAGGGTGGACAGATACCACAGAAGACCGTACGCGACGACGTTAAGGACCAGGCCGACCACGCCAGCGATGGGCGGGGCCTTCCGGACCAGAAGGCCAAAGGCGAAGACGGCCAGGATGCCGGGAGAAAGGAACCCCTGACTCGCCTGGATGATGGTGAAGATGCCCGGACCGATCTTCGGATTGCCCAGTTGGGGAGCCAGGAAGACAGCAACAAATGAGAAGGCAATCACGCAGATGCGTCCCAGCGTAACAACGGTCTTCTGCCCAGCTCCGGGATGGATGTACTTCTTGAAAATGTCCATCGTGAAGATCGTCGAGGCGGCGTTGAGCATGGCGGCCAGCGAACTGACAACGGCGCCGAGCAGGGCCGCCAGGACAAAACCGACCAGCCCGGTTCGCGCCGGCAGCACACTGCTGAGCAATTGGCCCAGAGCGGTATCATATTTGTAGGCGATGAATTTCTCGGTAGTGACGTTGACGCTCGCGGCTCTGGCGTCATCGCGGATGGAGGTGTTGTAGGTCTCCAGCTCGCCGGCCAGAGCTGGGAAGACCGTCCGCCAGGCCTTGTCGTCGGAATCGAACACAGTGTACTCGCCGATCTTCAAAGCGTCGTACGTGTCCCTGGTCAGGGGCAGGACAAACGGGTTCTGCATCTTGGCGGCCTTCATGCTCGCCTCGTCGGCATAAACGGCGATCATGAATCGTCCCGCCGGCCAAGCAGCAACGGCTTCCTCGCTCGGTGCCTGAAGCACATCGACCAACTTCGTCTCGGGATTGGCCTGTGCATACTTGGCGATGACGGCTGCATTATCTCCGGCCGACTGATTCTGCATGTCATTGGCGAACAGGTTGAACGCGATGATGCCGGGAACCACGATCACGAACGGAATCAGCAGCTTCATGAAGGCGCTGAAGACGATGCCCTTCTGTCCCTCCGACAAGGAGGCGGATCCGAGTGTCCGTTGGGTGATGTACTGGTTCAGACCCCAGTAGTAAAAGTTGGGAATCCACAGACCGAGCATGAGGGCGGTCCAGGGAAGGATTTTGTCGTCCTTGGGAAGGAACATGTTCATGCGGACCTTGTTCAGCTCCCAGAAGCGGTCGATGGCCCCGGTATCCTGAGCGAAGGTCTTGAATCCGACAGCGCCGGTTCTGACGTCTTCGACGAAAGCCAGAGGTTCGGTCGCTGCGCCGAGCTTCTTGAACGCGAAGACCATGATGCAGGCGCCCCCGAGAATGAGAGCGCTTCCCTGGATCAGGTCGGCCCAGGCGCAGGCCTTCAAGCCGCCGGCAGCGACGTAGACCATCGCGATAATGCCGATCACCAGGGCGGCATTCTGAATGGAGATGCTCCTTGCCGGATCCATCTTGGCGGCCATCGTGCTGATCGTCAGCGCGCCCGAATAGGTCACAGAGCCGAGCAGCAGCATATAAACCAGCAGGGTGAGCACGGCCATGATGGTTCGCGCCGCGGCATTGTACCGGTACTCGAGAAACTCGGGCATGGTGTAAATGCCGGCTCGGAGGAAGTAGGGCAGGAAGGCAAACGCCACCACGACCAGTGTGATGGCGGCCATCCATTCGTAGCTGGCAATCGCCAGCCCCACGTGTTTGGCTGCATCGCCGCTCATGCCGACGAATTGCTCCGACGAGATGTTGGCGGCGATCAGCGAGAAGCCGATCAGCCACCATTTCAAGCCCCGCCCGGCCAAGAAGTAGTCTTCTCCGGTCTTCTCGTGGCGGCTCTTGTACAGGCCGATCGAGACCACCGCCGCGACAAAGGCGACGAACACCGTTACGTCGAGCCAGTTGAAGCTCATAGCCAATCCTTTCCTTGCATTTCTCCCCGAACTCTGGGCCACACACGAACCTGCGCATTATAGCCGGCGCGCAACGAGTCGCAACGAAAACCTCCGCGCGGTGCGGGGTGTTTCAGGACTGGAGCCCGTCGATGGTGTCGAGCACCATCGGCATGTGAGTGTAGGCCGGGCCGCCGCTCATCATCACGGCTACCGACGTCGCTTCGAGGATTTCCTGCTTCGTGCAGCCGACTTCCAGGCACTTCTTCACGTGCAAGCGGATGCACGGCTCGCACTGGATCGCCACGCCGATCGCGACCGCGATCAGTTCCTTGGTCTTCAGCGAGACGGCGCCGTCCTGCATGATCTTCGCGAACATCCCACCGAACCCGTTGATCGTGTTCGGGATCTGTTCCTTGACCTTGGCGGCGCTCTTGCCGAAATCTTCAAACCATGCCTTTGTGTCTTTTGCCATTATTTTCCCTTCCATCATATTTCCTTGTGGCTCTTGCAGAACGCTTCAGGCAGTGCCTCGAGGATGTCGGTTGCCATCAGGCTGATCTCGCCGCACGTGTCGGCGGCGACGTCGCCGGCGGCGCCGTGGATGTAGACGCCCAGAACCGCGGCCTCGAAGCCGCCGAGTCCTTGGCCCATCAGGGCCGTGATGATGCCGGTCAGCACGTCGCCGGAGCCGGCCGTTCCCATTCCTGGATTGCCCGTAT
>JAAYBA010000391.1 GCA_012719085.1 Planctomycetota bacterium | reverse complement strand
TCCTCCAGCGACCGTGAATCACCCTGGAGCAGACTCAGTATGTTGCCAGCCCAAACCTTCTCGTCCTCACGGTAGGCGTCCACGGCATCGCCCAAGCCGAGGTCGCCGCCGACCCCCTCCGATCGCGGGTCGTCGTAGGCGTACTGCCGCCGGGCGAGGTCGCCGATTTCATCGAGCAGGTGAATCTCGCCGACGAGCAGGCGGGTCTGGGCGTCCTCGTAGTCTTCGCCGCTGTTGTTGTCGACGCGGACGTAGCCTTCCAGCCGCATCGAGCGCTCGTCGAGCGAGAGGGTGCCCATATAGAATGCCCGCCAGGACAAGCCGCTGGTCATGTAGGTCAATTCGAATGGGACCTGGCCTTCGACCTCGGACCGGATCAGCCAGCGGCCCAGCTCCCGCAGTCGAGGCGGGAAAACAAGCTGCTGGACCTCGACTTGGTCTCTGTGCTCGGCCGGTTCGAGGCTCAGACTGGTCGGGTCGATCAGGGTGTCCGCCCACATGAACTGGAGCCAGTTCCAGCCCTTCTTCAGCGTCAGGTGACGTTGTTCGCGGACCAGCGTCAGGTCGGCCCCGTTGTAGATCGTCAGTTGCACATTCTGCCGGCGAGGCAGCACGACCAGCTCGATCGCGCTGGCCGGCGCGAACGGAGGCTTTTCGGCGATCTCCGCATCTGCCAGCGTCAGCTCGGCAGGAGCCGGAGCTGCCAACGACTTCGCCACTACACCACCCCCAAGCTTTGCTTGAGGCTGCCACCCAGCCGTTGGCGCTGCGGCGTTGCTGCGCAGCGATCTGTCCGCAGCAACGAGCTTCTCGGGTTCGGCTGCGGCCGGTACGTCGAGAGTACGTTGACTGAGGTCTTCCTGAGAGAATGACTCCACGGTCGCAGGTTGCGAGGCCTTGCGGCCCGGGCCGAACGTCGAAACGACCAGCAGTGCGACGCCCACGGCAACGACCGCCGCGACGGCGCCGAGCCAGGGGCGTGCCCACAGCCGCAGGATCGCCGGACGCCTGGATTGGGTGGCGGCCGCAACGGCGCCGGCAATCAGCGCCTCCGAGGCCCCCATCTCCTCGCGCAGGAGGTCCAGCGAGGCGAACTTGCTCTTGAGTCCATCGAGCTTCGCTCGACAGGCTTCGCAGGAATCCAGATGCGCACGGATTTCGTGCATCCGGGTCTGTGAGGCCAGCTCGAACGCGTAGTCGATCAGTTGTTGTTCGGTGCAGTGTCCGTTCATTTCGTCACACTGAGAGAATCGGGCAGCTTGCAGGCCAGCGTCGCCAAGGCCCGGGACATCTGGGTCTTGACCGTGCCGAGCGAGCAGCCCATCACGTCGGCCACCTCGCGGTAGCTGAGCTGCTGATAGTAGGCCAACACGAGAGTGGCCCGCTGTTTTACGGGCAGGCTCGCGACGGCCTCTCTAACCTGTTGCTTGCGTTCTTCTCGGACCAGTTCTTCGGCCGGATCGGTGGCGCCTTCGGCAGAGATGGACTCGACCAGTGCCGAGCCGCTCTCCTGGCCACAGTCAGTTTCCTGATCCAAAGACAGCATCGCCGTGCGCCTGCGGCGTCGTACGTGGTCGATCGCCGCCCGCGTGGCGATGGTGAACAGCCAGCTCTTGAAGGCCGGGCCGCGATACGTGTGGGCCTTCTCGTGGACCTTCTTGAAGGTCTCCTGGAAAAGGTCTTCGGCCTGGTCCCGGCTTGCGGTCATATGGGTCAAATACCTCAACACGCCGTCGGCATACCGCTCGACAAGCTCACGAAAGGCCGCCGGGTCTCCACGTAGATGGGCGGCAATGAGGCTCTCGTCCGTCACTGATGTCAAAGCTACGACTCCAACTACCTCCTCCAGACGATCATCGTAGCCCATCGGTTGACAGAGATCGAAGCAATTTCCGCGCAGAACGTGCAATCGCTCCTATCAGTCCCATAGGTCCCATCGCTGCGTCGTCGGCAGGCCTTGCGGCTTGAGCCGGCCACACGCGTGCTTCACGGCGTATCGAGCGCCCAGCGTACGGCGTTGACGAGCAGCCGGCGGAACGGCGCGTTTTGAAAATCGTCGGGGTGGCCGAGCGAGGTATAGAAGATGCGTGACTTCTTGTATCGGTTGGTCCAGGCAACCGGCTCGGGCTCCTGGCCCGGGATGGCGCCGACGAGCAACAGTGTCGTACCGGCGGCCAGCGGGCTGGTCCGGTAAAGCGAGCCATTGCTGGTCAGCGGCAGCCTGATGCCAGCAAGAATGGGGTGGTTCCCGGCGCCGGCGGCGCGCGTCACCGTGCAGACCGGTCCGGCGCCGTAATGGCCCTGGTAGTTGCCGCCGAGGACGTCGGGATCGAATGTGGGCCAGTCGGCGTGACCGGCCGGCCCGCTGCCGCGCGAGTCGAAGGCGTGGCTGGCCGTCCGCAGGCCGATCAGCGGGCCGCCGCGATCGAGATAGGCGTGCAGATGCTTCATCTGATCGGTGGGAAAGGCCCTGCGGCGGGCATAGACGACCACGAGATCGGCGTGGGCGAGGATTTCCATGCCGGAGATTTCGTGCCGGTCGGGCCCGGCTTTCTCGGTGCTGCCCTGGAGAACCTGGCAGGCCAGGCCGTGCTCGAACTCCAGCTCGCGTGCGAAGTCGGGCAGTGTCTCGGCGGCACTGTACTCGCTCTCGGCCGAGAGGAAGACCACCAGGGGCCGTTGGTCTTCTTTGAAACGGAACGGCGGCTGGCCCGTCAGGTCGGTCGAGGCGATCGTCGGGCAGACGAACTGCTCGACGTGGCCGACCACCAGATCGACGCCGGTGAAGTGGCTGACGCCGGGCGGCATGGCGGAATTGTACATCGCATCGGTCAGATCGCGCATCAGCACGACGTTCTTGCCGAACCGCGAGAGGTTGCGCAAGCCGAACGGCCGGCCCAGAACGCACATGTTGGTGTGGACGCCCATCAGAATGACGTTCTTGATCTTCCGCTGTTCGAGCAGGTTCCATATCTCGACGCCTGAATCGCTGATGGCGTCGTTGTCCTTGATCTCGATGATGTCGATCTGCCGGGTCCAGGGCTGTGATTCCGGGCAACGGGGTCGGCAGTCGCAGCCGCCGTCGGAGTGATCAATCGGATAGCCCGCTTCTCGCTCGATGTCGTCCTTCCAGTGGCACCACCGGTCGATCCCCTCGGGCAGATTGGCCGCTCTTGGCGCATCCTTGGCGATCTTGCGGCCGGGGTAGTCGCCGTAGTGACCGATCGTGTCGCTCGGGGCATGGATGATGAGGATGCCTTTGTCGCGTGCGATGGTCGCCACGCGATCGATCTGCGGCGCCAGCTCGGCCACACGGCGTGATGCCCCCTGGCACCAGTGCCGGTCCCACATGTCGCAGATAATGATCGCGGTCTCCGACGGATTCCACTGTTCCGTTTGACACGCAAAACGGAACCCGCCCGGCATGTCGGGCACAGCCACCCGGGTGCGCAGATGCACGGTCGCAGGGGCGAGTCCACCAGAGGCGGACTGGCCGGTGCAAACGGCTGCAAGGATCGAAAGCAACAGCGTCGTGGTCAAGGCTTTGAGCGTGCGTTGTTTCATGAGGCACTCCCGTGAACGTGTTTCCGCCGGCTATATCAGGGCGGTCCAGCCGCCGTCGACGTAAAAGATCTGGCCGGTGATGAACTCGCCGGCCTTGGAAGCAAGAAGAACCGCTACGCCGACGAGGTCCTGCGGCGTGCCCCAGCGGCCCAGCGGGGTCTTGGCCAGCACCCACCGATCGAACTCGGGGTCTTTCCGCAGCGGGGCTGTGAGCTCCGTGGCGATATAGCCGGGACCGATGGCGTTGACATTGATGTGGTGCGGGGCCCATTCGACCGCCAGCGTCCTGGTCAGGCCGAGCAGCCCCATCTTGCTGCACGTGTAGGGCACGATCGTCGGGCGGGCCGCATGGCAGGCCAGCGAGCCGATATTGATGATCCGCCCGGGCTTTCCGCCATCTCGGCAATGCCGACAGAAGGACTGTGAAAGCGCCAATGCCGCCGTCAGGTTCACGTCCATCACCCTCTTGAAGTCTGCCAGCGAAACCTCATCGCTCGGCGTGCGAACCGTCGTGCCAGCACAGTTGACGAGGACATCGATTCGGCCGGCCGCTTCGACTGCATCGTCGAAGAGACCGTTCACCTCGTCGATACGGGCGAGATCGAACGGAAGCAGCCGCGCGGTACGGCCCGTCGCCGCCTCGATCTGGCGGGAGGCGGCATCGAGTTGCTCGGCGTGGCGCGCCACCAGAACCAGATCGGCCCCGTGTTCGGCCAGGGCCCGTGCGATCGCCAGGCCAATCCCCCGCCCGGCCCCCGTGATCAGCGCCGTTTTGCCCGTCAGATCGAACCTGCGATTCTCCATGCGGCACAGTAGACCAGAACGGATCAGCCGTGACAAGCTCTGCGATGGGCATTCTCGCCCGGGCCGCCTCATGGCGGGTGTGGCCGGGGCAGATTTCCGCTTTACAGGGTTGAACCCCGCCGTTAGCATGAAGTAGACTTTCGAGCGTACCGATCGACGGGGGCAACCATGCGCGTGCGTTGAGAATGCATCCGGCGCATGGCTTGGTCGAACGGACAAGGCAAAGGACACATGAAATGACAGGCAAAATCGTCATCGATACCGAGCGCTGCAAGGGCTGCGGGCTGTGTGTGGTGGTCTGCCCGAAGAAGAGTATCGTGATCTCAGAGGAATCGAACCAGAGCGGCTATTTCCCCGCCAGGAAAACCGACGGCGACTGTACCGGCTGCGCGCAGTGCGCGATCATCTGCCCCGAGGGGATCATCGAGGTCAGTCGGGAGCAAATGGAGCGAATCCGCATCGTGGCAGCGCCCGGCAAGCCGGGCACGCCGCGTCTGATCGAGGAGAAGCGCTAAGGGGATGGAGCAGCGAATCTTACGTCCGATCGACCGGATCAAGGCCCATCTGAACCAAACCTACGGCGACGGGATCAAGCGAGTCATCCTCTATGGCTCGTACGCCAGAGGCGAAGCGACAAAGGACTCCGACGTCGACGTCCTGGTACTGACCGCTCCGTCTGTGAATCCCTCCGAGGTCAGAGAAAGCCTGAGCGATCTTCTGTATGACATCATCATGGAAGAAGGTGAACTCATTTCCGTGATGGTGATCTCGCAAGAGTACTTCGAGAACCACAATTTCGCCTTCATGTTGAACGTCAGGAAGGAGCGAGTGCCGGTTTGAAGGAATTGGACGTTCTCTCCGCAAAGGCGCGGACGTTCTTGCGTACCGCCGAACAGACCCTGAGTACCGGCGACTACGATTCCTGTGCTTCCAGATACTACGATGCGAAGCTCTTCATGCTTCGCCAATGGGCCGATAGAGAGGCAGGAAAGTGAACGAGCGAGTATTGATGTGTGGCAACGAGGCGCTGGCGGAGGCGGCGATCGTGGCCGGCTGCGACGCCTATTTCGGCTATCCGATCACCCCGCAGAACGAGATCACCGCCTACATGTCCGAGCGGATGCCGCAGGAGGGCCGCGTCTTCGTTCAGAGCGAGAGCGAGCTGGCCGCGATCAACATGGTCTTCGGCGCCGCCGCGACCGGCAAGCGGGCGATGACCAGTTCCTCCAGTCCGGGCGTCAGCCTGATGCAGGAAGGGATCAGCTACCTGGCCGGGGCGGAGCTGCCCGCGGTCGTAGTCAACGTCATGCGAGGCGGACCGGGACTGGGCAATATCGCCCCGTCGCAGGCCGATTACTTTCAGGCCACGCGAGGGGGCGGGCACGGCGACTACCGCACGATCGTGCTGGGCCCGTCCAGCGTACAGGAACTGGCCGACTGCATGCCTCTGGCGTTCGATCTGGCGGACCAGTACCGCATGACGGTGATGATCCTGGCCGACGGGATTCTCGGGCAGATGATGGAGCCGGTGACGCTCGATCCAAAACCCCGGCGCCCATTGCCGCCCAAACCCTGGGCATTGACGGGGATGAAGGACCGGCCGCAGAACATCGTACGATCCTTATACCTGGCTGACGGGGCCCTCGAAGAGCTGAACAATCGGCTCATGGCCAAGTACCAACAGATCCAGGCCAACGAGGTCCTTTGCGAACAGTACCGGGTCGAAGACGCTGAAATCGTCATCGTCGCCTATGGAATCGTCGCGAGGATCGCCCGGGCGGCGGTGGACCAGGCGCGTGACGAGGGCATCTGCGCGGGCATGATCCGCCCGATCACGCTATGGCCTTTCCCGTCCGATCAGATCGCCGCTGCGGCCGAGACGTTCCGGGTGTTCCTGACGGTGGAGATGAGCTGCGGCCAGATGGTCGAGGACGTGAAGCTGGCGGTGGCTGGCAAGTGTCCCGTCCTGCTGCACGGCCGACCGGGCGGCGGCGTGCCGACGACCGACGAGGTCCTCGACAAGATTCGACAACTGACAATACGAGCCGGCGCCGCGTAGGCCTTTCGAGCCTCTTCGCGACGCGGCAAGGTGAGAAGAGATGAATACCGTATTCAAGCGAACGTCCGTTCTGAAGGATTGCCCGACGCACTACTGCCCGGGCTGCGGCCACGGGATCGCGCATCGCCTCGTGGCCGAGGTCATCGACGAACTCGACATCCAGGACCGCACGATCGGGATCGCCCCGGTCGGCTGCGCCGTGCTGGCCTACAACTACCTCGACGTGGATATGGTCGAGGTCGCTCACGGCCGAGCGCCGGCGGTCGCCACGGGAATGAAGCGAACCAATCCCGACAAGATCATCTTCTCCTACCAGGGCGACGGCGACCTGGCAGCCATCGGCACCGCCGAGATCATCCACGCCGCCCATCGGGCCGAGCGCATCACGGTGATCTTCATCAACAACGCGGTCTTCGGCATGACGGGCGGTCAGATGGCGCCGACCACCATGCTCGGCCAGGTCACGGCAACCACGCAGCAGGGCCGCAACCCCAGCAACGGCCAGGGCTACCCGCTTCAGGTCTCCGAGATTCTGGCCCTGTTGCCCGGCACGGTGTACGTCGAGCGATGCGCCCTGAACGGGGTGCCCGGCATCCGGCGGACCAAGGCGGCGATGAAACACGCCTTCCAACTGCAAATGGACGACGCGCCGGGCCTGTCGCTCGTCGAGGTTCTCTCGCCGTGCCCGACATACTGGCGGATGTCCCCGGCGAAGGCGATGAAATGGATCGACGAGCAGATGAGCCGGGCCTTCCCTATCGCTCGGTTGAAGGGTTGAACATGATATCGGCAAACGGATTGTACGAAGAGATCGTCATCGCCGGCTTCGGCGGCCAGGGGATCATTCTCGCGGGCAAGCTGCTGGCCCAGACGGCGATGAAGGCCGGACTGGAAGTGACCTACATGCCCAGCTACGGCGCCGAGGTCCGCGGCGGGACCGCCAACTGCATGGTCATCCTCGCCAACAAACCGATCGCCTGCCCGATCGTCAGCGAGCCGAACGCCCTGGTGATCTGCAACAAGGCGTCGCTGAGCAAGTTCGCGCCGCGACTGCGACCCGGAGGATGGCTGATCTTCAACAGTTCACTGATCGAAGACGTCCATTCCGTACCCGAAGGGGTGCACGTCATCGGCGTGCCGGCCGAAGAGATCGCCCTTCAGGCCGGCAGCCCCAAGAGCACCAACATGGTCATGCTCGGCGCCTACCTGGGCGCGCGAGGACACCTGCGTCCGCAGCAGGCGGCCGAGGCGCTGGCCGACGTGCTGGCCGAGCGACATCACAAGACAATCCCTGCCAACAGCGAGGCCCTGCGTCGTGGCGCCGAATTCACGGCCAGCCATGTTTAGTATGCCGGGCGAAAAGCGCATCGTGCGGGAAGTCGATTGACACACGCCGAGAACCCGCAACAATAACATGCAGACCTCGGCGCGCGGTCGCCATGGACCGCCACGTCGAGCCTTGTTCTTCGATACCACTGAACAGAGGAGATCGCATGATGAGCAGGCACTTGGCGTTACCCGAATGGAAAGCAATGCTGGCGCTGCTGACGCTGCCCATGGTTTTCGGTCTCCCTGCAACGGGCACAGCGTCCGACCGCCAGAGCCAATCGCTGGCCGGTCGGTGGCGGTTTCAAGCCGACCCGGAGGACAAGGGCCTCGCTCGACGATGGTTCGACAAGGAGTTGTCGCAAACCATCCGCCTACCCGGGTCCATGCCGGAGAACGGCTACGGCAACGATGTGACGATTGAAACGCAGTGGACCGGGCAGATCGTGGACCGGTCGTGGTTCACCGACGACAAATACGAGCCCTACCGCCGGCCGGACAACCTCAAGGTGCCCTTCTGGCTGACCCCGGTCAAACACTACGTCGGACCCGCCTGGTACCAGACGGACATCCGCATCCGGAACCGATGGAACGCCAAGCGGATCGTGCTGTTCCTGGAGCGATGTCACTGGGATACACAGGTCTGGCTCGACGGTCGGGCGGTCGGCTCGGCCGACAGTCTGAGCGCGCCGCATGAATACGATCTCGGTGTTCTCGGCGCCGGAAGCCACCGGCTGACGATCCGCGTGGACAATGCGGTCAAGGTCGGCGTCGGCGTCAACGCGCATAGCGTCTCCGACCACACGCAGACCAACTGGAACGGGATCATCGGCGACATCGAACTGCGGGCTTACGACGCGATCCGAATCGACGATGTGCAGATCTACCCGGACATCGAGCACCGGGACGCCAGAGTCTGTGTCACCATCGTCAATCCGAGCGGCACAAGAAGTGCCGGGACAGTGACGCTCGAGGCGACGAGTTTCAATTCCGCCCGCCGCCACAGGGTCGCCAAGAAGCGGGCCCTCTTCGCCATCGACGGCGAGAGCCAGACGGCCGAGATCAACTACGATATGGGCGAAGACGTATTGCTGTGGGACGAGTTCTCGCCGAACCTGTACCGCCTGACCGTCTCGATTCGTGGAAAGGACTTCGAGGACCAGCGGACCGTCGTCTTCGGCATGCGACAGTTCACCGCGCAAGGGACACAGTTCGCCATCAATGGGCGCAAGACATTCCTTCGCGGCACGCTCGAATGCAGCATCTTCCCGCTGACCGGTTATCCGCCCACGGACGTGAAGGCGTGGCGTGAAGTTCTGGCAGCGGCCAAGGCGCACGGCCTGAACCACCTGCGTTTCCACTCCTGGTGCCCGCCGGAAGCGGCGTTTGTCGCGGCCGATGAAACGGGCGTGATGTTCCAGATCGAGTGCGCCGCCTGGACCAACAGCGGCCCGACCATCGGCGACGGCGCGCCCATCGACGACTGGATCTACGCCGAAGGAGACCGCATCCTGAAGGCGTACGGCAACCACCCGTCGTTTTGCATGCTGGCCTACGGCAACGAGCCGGCCGGACAAAGCCAGAAGGAGTACCTCGGCAAGCTCGTGAACTACTGGAAGGACAAGGACCCGCGACGCCTCTACACCAGCGCCGCCGGCTGGCCCATCATCGCGGAGAACGAGTTCCACTCGACACCCGGCCCGCGAGGCCACCAATGGGGCGCCGGTCTGAAGAGCCGGTTCAACGCGGAGTCATTGACGACCGATTTCGACTATGCCGATTCCGTCAAGGAGTACGCGGTCCCCATCGTCTCGCACGAGATCGGCCAATGGTGCGTCTATCCGAATTTCGACGAGATCAGGAAGTACAAAGGCGTACTGAAGGCGAAGAACTTCGAGATCTTCCGGGATTCGCTCGACGCACAGGGCATGCTCGGCCAGGCCCGCGATTTCCTGATCGCCTCGGGCAAGCTCCAGACGATTCTATATAAGGAAGAGATCGAGGCTGCTCTTCGGACGGGCGGTTTCGGCGGGTTCCAACTGCTCGACCTGCACGATTTCCCCGGACAGGGTACGGCGCTGGTGGGCGTGCTCGACCCGTTCTGGGAATACAAGGGATACGTCAGGCCCGCCGAGTACCGTCGGTTCTGCTGCGAGACCGTACCCCTGTTGCGGATGCCCAGATGCATCTGGACCGACGACGAGACGTTCACCGGCCAGGTCCAGATCGCCCACTTCGGTCCCGCTCCTATGCCGGCCGCTGTGGTCCGCTGGCAGGCGGCGTATCCCGACGGCCGGTCGCTGGCCTGGGGCCGATTTGAAGCCGTGGACATACCGATTGGCAACAGCGATCCACTCGGCACGATCGATCTGGGCCTGTCGCAGGTCCAGGCGCCGACGAAGCTGACGCTTGCCCTCGATATCGAGGGAACAAACTACAGCAACTCGTGGGACCTCTGGGTCTATCCCGGCCGGACCGATGTGCCCGCCGATCCGAACATCCTGATCGTCGAGCAGTTGGATGCCAACGCGCTGCGCGCCCTGCGTCGGGGACGGAAGGTCCTGCTGATGCCGAATCCACAGAACATCACCGGGGACGTGCCCGCCGGGTTCACGACGATCTTCTGGAACACGCAGTGGACCAACAACCAGCCTCCCCACACGCTGGGGATTCTGTGCGACCCGAAGCACCCGGCGCTGTCGAGCTTCCCCACGGAATTCCACAGCAACTGGCAATGGTGGGACCTGATCGCGAACTCCAAAGCGATGGTCCTCGACGAGTTTCGCAACGGACTGGAGCCGATCGTACAAGTGATTGACGACTGGAACCATAATCGCAAGCTGGGGCTGCTCTTCGAAGGGACCGTCGGCGACGGCAAGCTGCTCGTGTGCAGCATCGATCTGCGGACCGACCTCGACAAGCGGCCTGTGGCCCGGCAGATGCGGCGAAGCCTGCTGGACTACATGGCCGGTCCAGCCTTCCGGCCGAAGCGGCCACTGCGCGTCGAGGCCCTCGATGGGCTGCTCCAGAAGCAGTCGTGGCAATGAGCCGACCGAAGACCGGCGTCGATCGGCGAACCCAACTTTGTCGCCGACAGAGGGCAGACAAAGCGAAGATCGTGTTGTAGAATGAGCCCTCGATTGAACACGAACCAGCAAACAGGAAAGGGAACATGGCCAAACAATCCGGAAACAGAAAATCCCGCGCGATCTGCAGCTTCTGCGGCCGGGCCGGCAGTCAGACCGATACCCTGATCGAGGGCCCGGAGAACGTCTTTATCTGCCCCGAGTGCGTGGAGCTGTGCCACAATATCATCAAGCAGAACCGTCGGCAGGCCGGCGCGCCCCGGGTGAGCATCAAAGAAACGCCAAAACCCAGAGAGATCAAGGAGTATCTCGATCAGTACGTGATCGGCCAGGACAACGCCAAGAGGTATCTGTCGGTGGCGGTCCACAATCACTACAAGCGTCTGTTGCACAGCGACATCGGCGACAGCGACGTCGAGATCGACAAGTCCAACGTCCTGCTGATCGGCCCGACCGGGTGCGGCAAGACGCTGCTGGCCCGGACCCTGGCCCACAAGCTCGAAGTGCCCTTCGCGATCTGCGACGCCACGACGGTGACCGAGGCCGGCTACGTCGGCGAAGACGTCGAGAACTTCCTGCTGCGGCTGCTCCAGGCGGCCGATTTCGACATCGAGGCGGCCCAGCGCGGCATCGTCTACATCGACGAGATCGACAAGATCGGCAAGACCTATCAGAACGTCTCGATCACGCGCGACGTCTCGGGCGAAGGGGTCCAGCAGGCCCTTCTGAAGATGCTCGAAGGGACCACCGCGAACATCCCCCCTCAGGGCGGCCGCAAGCACCCCGAGCAGTCGTACATTCAGATGGACACGACGGAGATCCTCTTCATCTGCGGCGGGACCTTCGTCGGCCTCGAGAACATCATCAAGAAACGGCTCGGTCGCAAGATGATCGGCTTCGGCTCCGAACTGTCGGGCAAGGCCGATGAGAAGGCCGATCTGAGCAGCGTGCTTCAGCAGGCGATCCCCGAAGACATCATCGAGTTCGGAATGATCCCCGAGATGGTCGGCCGACTCCCGGTGATTGCGACGCTCGACGCTCTCGATGAAGAAGCCCTCATCGATATTCTCACCCGGCCCAAGAATGCACTCGTTCGGCAGTACAAGCGGTTCTTCGAGATGGAGGACGCCGAATTGGAGTTCACCCCGGA
>JAAYBA010000390.1 GCA_012719085.1 Planctomycetota bacterium | reverse complement strand
GCAAACACACAGTTATGGCAGCACCGAATCGTCTTCGTCGTCGCCATGGTCTGATCCCTCCATTCCAGCGTGTCCAGCAGTCTGTCATTGGCGTTGTACTCATGCCATATATGGTATATTGACCATTTTGTTACGTCAACAAAAATACAACGAAATATGACTGATATTGCACTTTCGCTAAACCTCTGCGGCCCAAGGAATTAAGAATATCCGGTACTCTTTCGGGGACTGGAATTGGCAAGGCGGCCCCTTCATCGGGAGGGACAGGCACCTGTTTCGATTCGATGTCACGGTGTTTGGCAGGTGGCGATCTCTCTTCAAAAAGAAGAAGCTCGTCCGTGAGCTGCGCCGGTGAAGGCGGCACCGTCCCTGGTGGCGAGTTGAAACTTTGGTTCTGTCGGCCTCGTGTCGACAGAGTTGGACCGCTCTTGTCATCACCCACACTGGAACTGCAACCTGCCTGGAGCCACTTTCGGAATGGCCCGCCTCCTTGCCTGCCATCTATGCAAAGCATACGGCGTCGCACCTTGGCGGTCAACATTCATGGCACTGTTTTGAGACGCATTCGGTGTGGTTTTCTTCGATGTTTGGAGTCGTCGATGATATAGGCCGCAACGACTACCTATTGTTCGACCCCGATGTGAATCTGGGCAACACAAGGGACGTCGGAGAAGGAGTTACAGGGGTCCGCCACATTCTCGAGGGGGCGGTCCAGTCTCTTTCGCACGCGGAGACGGCGGTTGACCGGGGTCGGGCGGGGCCGTAGAATGTGGGTATGTTCAGCAACAGGACAGAGTCTTTGGATGCGTTGAGCGGTCGGATCAGGGATTGTTTGAAGCCGCTTCGCCCTGCGAAGGTCATCGTGTACGGCTCCTGCGTCCGAGGCGGAAGGGATCGGGACAGCGACATCGACCTGATCGTCGTGCTGGACAGCGAGACGGCGCCGCAAACGTACCGCGAGCGGATGGAGAATCGGCTCGCCGTGCGGCGGGCTCTCGATGCGCTGAACCGGGACTATGCGCTGGACGTGCTGGTATACACCTGGCCGCAGTGGAAGCGCTTTCAGGAAATGGGCAGCGCTTTCTCCAGAGAAGTTGTCAGCCAGGGGGTGGAGTTGTGAAGCCGGTCACGGAGGCATGGCTGGTCACAGCGGGTGACGACCTCGAAGCCATTCGAGCCCTGCGCGGCAATCCCCAGCTTACTGCCGTGGTCGCGTTTCATGCCCAGCAGTGTGTGGAGAAGTGTCTCAAGGCTGTTGCGGAAGAGCGGATGGGGACTGTGCCACGCGTCCACGACTTGCGAAGGCTCTGGGAAGTCGTCGCAGACCAGTTTTCCTGTATGCTGAATCTCGATGTGCTTCGCGAGTTGACGGACGTCTATACGGACTGCCGCTACCCCGGCGATCTCGGACTGCTTCCCTCCGGCAAACCGACGGAGCAAGACGCCGCCCGATTCGAGCAGTGTGCCGATCAGGTGTATGCGATCGTACTGTCCATCCTATCCTGACGACCGATCTTGGAAGTCAAAGGTCCCGGCAGGAATGGCATGAAGGAATCGGGGGGATATCGTACTCAATTCAGGATCGAAATTGGTGAGGCGTCACTGGGGTTTCCTTGAATAACAGAAGATGAGGGCCTGGATGTCGCTCAGCGGCTGGAGAGAAGAAACATCATTCAGACAGTACACTACGGAGAATCTCGGCATGAATGCAAAGGAACAGAATAGCGGGACTCGCATCGACAACCGCAGTCACAAGGTCTCGCGCCGCGCCCTGCTCGGGGGCGTCGCAGCGGGTGTCGCGTTTTCCGTGGTGCCGCGCCACGTCCTCGGGGGACAGGGCCATACGGCTCCGAGTGACAAGATCAGCCTGGGATTGATCGGGCTGGGTGGCCAGGGCCACGTGAACCTGTTCAACTTCTTGCAGATGGAGGACGTGCAGGTCACATCCGTGTGCGATGTCAATCGCGAGGGGCCGGGGTACATTTCCTGGGATTGGATGGAGGGCAAGGAGCGGAAACTGGGTGGGCGAGAACCCGCCCGGCGTCTGGTGAACAAACACTACGCCGAGCAGAGGGGGCAAAGAACGTTTCGAGGCTGCACCGCCTACGCGGACTACCGCGAACTGCTGGAAAGAGAAGCGGTGGACGCGGTGATGGTCGCCACGCCGGACCACACCCACGCGGTGATCGTCATGGCGGCCTTGAAAAAGGGCAAGCATGTGTACTGCGAAAAGCCGCTCGCTTACACGGTTCACGAGGCGCGAGCCTTGACCGAAGCGGCGCGTCGGGCCAAGGTGGCCACCCAACTGGGCAACCAGGGACAGGCGTCCGAGGAGGCACGCTTGACCCAGGAGATCATCCTCGACGGCGCGATCGGCGCCGTGCGCGAGGTGCACGTCAATCGGGGCGCCTGCTTCTGGGATCCGCCAGCATGGGGGGGCAATCGGCCCCCGGACCAACCGCCGGTGCCCGAGGGACTGGATTGGGATCGCTGGCTGGGTCCGGCCCCGGTGCGTCCCTATCACCCCGCCTATCATCCCTGGCGCTGGCGGGACTGGTGGGACTTCGGCACCGGCCCCCTGGGGGACATGGGCTGCCACATCCTCTCGACGGTGTTCAAGGCGCTCCAGCTCCGCCATCCGGACCGCGTCGTGGCCGAGTGCGCGGAGGCCGGCCCGGAGGTCTACCCGCGTCGTTTCAGGGTGACCTATGCGTTCCCCGCGCGTGACGGGATGCCGCCGCTGACCCTGATCTGGCATGATGAGGGCTATGACCCGCCTCGGCCCGAGGGCCTGGAGCCGGGACGCCCCTTGACGTCGCCGATCTACGTGGGAGACGAAGGCACGATGATGGACTACCTGCTGATCCCCGAATCCCGGCGCAAGGCCTACGGCAAGCCCCCTCGGGTGCTGCCCCGTTCGCCGGGACAGTACCGTGAGTGGATCGATGCGTGTCGAGGCGGGACACCGGCGGGTTCGGATTTTGTGAACCACAGCGGTCTGCTGACGGAAACCGCGATGCTGGGCAATATCGCTTTGCGTACGGGCAAGGTGCTCGATTGGGACGGTCCCAACCTGAAGATCACCAACGACGAATCGGCCAACCGATTCCTGCACCGGGACTACCGGGACGGCTGGACTCTATAACGACCTAAAGGTGTCCGGCGTGAAAGGCAGGAGGACAGGCGGCGTTCGTGGTATGCCCGCGAGGGCATATATATTCGACAAGTAGCGTCTCACGACGCCACTACGAGCACACGCTCTGTCCCGATGCACCTTGGGCCCCTGCGAAGGGGTTGTCCGTCGTGCACCCAAGAGGACAGTTATTCGCGGGACACCTACCCTGCTCGGGTCTGAGCCTGAGCTCAAAGGGACATACATATCTCGGGTACAAATGGCGTCACGATACGCCAGGATGGTTCGCGCATGCCGGCAGGTTCAGCGGCCCGACCTCCACACACCTGGCGGCGTGCTCGTAGTCGAGATATGCGAACACGCCGTTGATACAGCACCGAATCCCCTTCGTCGCCAAGGGCAGAGATATGTTTACTAGGCCATGATATGGAGCCAAGAGGAGTACAAAGAGATACTTGCCTTGTCGTGCGCGTAGTGAACCGCCGCCGCCCCAGGAATCCCAGGTACCCGGCGCCGGTTCGGCATGGACGCCATCTCCTCTTGAGACGATGCGGTTGACGGGGCTCAACCGAAGATATAGGCTGGCGGCATGGTGGCACCGCCAACCGAAGGCAGGTACCCGAGAGCTCTGATCTGTTGTGTGTATGCCTCCCAGAAGAAAGGGCCGGGGGCTTTGAGAGGAGTAGTGTGAGGCACATGCGAATGCTGTTACAGGTGGCGCTCGCGGCGGTCCTGACGGCGTGTTGCGGCGCGGGCGCGGCGGCGGAAAAGACACCGGTCCTGCTGGACTGCGATACGGCGAACGAGATTGACGATCTCTACGCGATTGTCCGCGCAATGGTCGAGCCGAGCTTCGAGATCGTCGGCCTGACGAGCGCTCAGTGGCGAATGCAGCCCAACGCGCCGCAGAACACGGTGGAGCCGAGCCAGAGGCTGAACGAAAGGCTGCTGGCTCTGATGGGCAGGCTGGACATTCCGCATCCCATCGGAGCGAATGGAGCCATGACGGACGCGGCGACGCCGCAGGATTCGCCGGCGGCGAGGTTCATCATCCAGAAGGCAAAGGAGATGCCCGCCGGCCGGAAACTGACGGTCATCACGACCGGGGCGATGACGAACATCGCGTCCGCGATTGCGCTGGACCCTTCGATCGCCGCCCGAATACGCTGCTACAGCATGGGGCTGCGATTCGAAGACGGGCAGTGGAATGCCGAGGAGTTCAACGCACAGAACGACCCCCGGGCGGTGGACTGCCTCTTCCTGGCAGAGGACCTCGAATGGCACGTTATGACCAGCACAATCTCGGCGGCCCTTCGGTTCAAGAAGGCCCGAGCGGTGGCGGAACTCCAGGGCACCGGGGGGGTGTACGATTTCATCGTGGACTACTGGCTGAAATTCGATCCGCCGTGGCAGCCCGGCATGGACACGGATACGTGGACCATGTGGGACGTTGCAGCGGTCGAGGCGGTGAGGCGTCCCGAGCTGGCCCATGAGAAGGAGGTGCCCGTCCCCGCCAGGCTCAACAGCGACCGTCGGGTCTGGGTGTATACCCAGATCGAGGCGCAGCAGATGGAAGAAGTCTTCTGGAACGCGCTGCGGGAGCACGGCGCCAGGTAAGAGCAGTTCGTCCGACGGCTCGACTCGTCGCAGACAACGGCGATCGGGCCTCAGCGCGAAGGCATCTCTCGCTTCGTTTCTGGCTTGCGGGGGCCTTGGGGCGGGGTGTAGACCTGGGCGTAGCGCTGCGTGGGCCATTCCTCATGGAAGTTGACACGAAGGAAGCGTTCGTCTCTGTGGAACCGGCCCGTGGACTCGCTGCGATCGCTCTGCATCAGGCAGACCGACCGGTCCCCTGAGGGTCTGCGAAGGGTCCTTGTCGCTCGCACGTTCAGGCCCTCGGGTCCGGCTCGTACGCCAGCCGACGGGCGAGCGTCTTGTAGCCGTTGAGCTGCAGCAGGGTCAATTGATGGTGCAATCGGAGGGCGACGAGCCGCTTGCTGTAGGTTGCTTTTCTTGCGGCCGCCTGCTCGATCTGCCGGTGGATCAATGTCTCACGTTCCGGCGTGTCTGCGTTCTGGAACGCCCTCTTCAGGCCGTTCTTGTCGATGTGAAAAGCGATCTTCGCCGCACGCAGGGCCGGCCCATCGGATAGAATCGCTCTCGACAGGTCTCGGGGGCGCGCCGAGAGGTATTCGAGGAAGACGCTCTGCTCCTGGCGGACCTTGTTCGCATGGTCCTGCGCCCAGGCGACCTCCTTCCGGCTGTACCCAAGAGCCTGAAGATCGCCGACCAGGCTGTCCGTGGCGTTTCGACTCGTTTCTGCGCCGGGCGAGTCGAGGGTCCCGTCGCAGTATTCCGGGTCGTATCGGATCCGCAGGTCGGTTGCACACTCGAAACAGGGCAGGAAGATCCTCTCGAGCACGCAGGCCGCGTTGCCGTAATCTGTGCCCAATACGGTCGAGAGGATGGATTGGCGCAGAGCGACGATTTCTTCCCTCGCTCCTTTGAATGCTGTGAGCCATTCGGCATCTTCTTCTCCCGGCCAGAGCAGGACCTGCGAGTTGAACGCCTCGGTGTCGTACCTTTCGTTGAGCCGTTGCACTGCCCGCCCCGCCTCCATGGCCATTTCCCGCATCACCAGGAAGAACCAGAACTTCGAGAGGACAAGTTTGGGAACCTGTCGCAGGCTGTCGATCCGGCCGAAGCCCACCTCCCGCTTGATAACGGTCAGCGAGACGTGACCGGCGTACTGCTCATAGAGTTTGGTATCGTTCGGATCGAAGTAAGCGCCGTCGCAGAAATCCTCGTAGAGGTTCAGGTGAAGGCCGACGTCGTAGGCCTCGCTCGATTGCGGTCGGGTGTGTCTCAGCGCGTAGAGCGCCGAGGCGAGGAAGCCCTCGCGTGACTTCTCCAGGTTGTTGTCCAGGGGCCGTTCGCTCATCACCGCTGCGACCACATCGGCCACGTCCCGATCGGATTCGATTCCGAGGCTCTTGCGAAGAGAGCCGTCCCAACGGCGCACGGTCTCCTCCACGCGCTGCCTGGCGGAGCAGATCGCATCGCGCTCCGCCTGTTGCTCGGCGGGGCTGTAACGAATCGTTGATTCGTGGCGAAACACCCTGTCCCAAAGGACGTGAAGGTGGTCGAGAGCCTCCGACTTGCGGTAGTCCTCCATGAGATTCAGGTCGTTGGCCTCGGCGATGGTGGCCAGCCGTCCGGACAGGGCGCGAGGGACATAACGCATCGCCGCACCCAACGCGAGAAGCCCGCCCCCGACCACGACCGGCGCCAACAGGGCCTCGATTCGCGTGAAGCCGGGCAGACCCAGGTAGCTGGTCAGGCGGCCCGACACGGCGATACCCGCTGTCCAGAGCGTAGCCTTGGGACTGGTGCGCATCATTACCGCTCCCGCCTGGCTGAGCAGGTCATCCAGGCGGGCCAGTCGCAGAATGTCCTTGCACGTCTGCGAGCGCGCGCTTGCGGTCTTTCTGATTCCCCGTATTCTCATGGGCCTCTTCTGCCAATAGCGCCTTGGACATCTGACGTCGTCTTATACCATCAATCGTGCCGCCCAGCCAGAGGTGAACAAGAGACCCCACACCGTGGTCTCGGTTTCACGCCCCGGGAAGATGAAGGGGTCCATGTACGAATGGCATGAAGATGAGCGGCGGCGTTCGCAGTGGGAGCGTGGGGGGCGAGACATGCCGGGCCACTGCGAATCGCATGTCTTTTCCTTTGCCGGGTGGCGGACTGCCGACCATAATACGCGACGGAAGACAACATGAATCACCTTGCGGGAGAAATCGAATTCAGTCCGATGGACCGATAGCCGGATTATCACAGAGGGCATCAAGCCATGAAACGAAGGAAACTCATCAATGTGCTGGGCGTTGCGATAGCGGCGTTGCTGCTTTCTCCGGCGGGGCTATCGACGGCCGGACAACTTCCTCAGGTGAGGGTCACCAACGTTCGGCGCGTGTTTCACAACGGCGAGCACAACGCGTTCACGGACCTCGTTCGCTTTCGCGACAGGTTCTACCTGACGTTCCGCAGTTGCCCGGACGGCCACATGGTGCACCCTTCGGCGTCGATCATCATCCTCGCCAGCACGGATGCGAAGCAGTGGGAACAAGTCCACCGCTTCCACGTCGCCAAACGAGACACCCGCGACCCGCATTTTCTGATCTTCCGGGATACGCTCTTCGTCTACACGGGCACCTGGTACTGCGGCGAGACGTCTCCGAAGCCGCAGGACTACGACCTGAACCAGCACCTCGGGTACGCCGCATGGTCCAAAGACGGCGCCGAGTGGCACAGTCCGATCCTGCTCGAAGGGACGTTCGGCCACTACATCTGGCGGGCGAATGCCTTCGACGGAAAGGCCTATCTCTGCGGCCGGCGAAAGAAGGATTTTGCGGTCGGGCCGAAAGGGGAAGGCTCGATGGTCGAATCGGCGATGCTCGAAAGCGACGACGGCCTGATCTGGCGGACCCGCGCCCTGTTCCAGGAAATCGACGGCGACGAGACCGCGTTCCAGTTCGAAAGTGACGGTAGCATCATCGCCATCGGGCGAAGAGGCCGGGCCAATGCCCAATTGCTGAGGTCCCAAAGGCCTTACACACAATGGGAACGCCAGGAGTTGGACCGCTACATCGGCGGCCCGCTGTTGACGCGCTGGGCCGGCCGCTACGTAGTCGGCGGGCGCAAGACCATCGAGGGCAAAGAACCTGTGACCTCGCTGTGCTGGCTCGTGGAGAATCGATTACACGAATTCGCCGAGCTTCCCAGCGCCGGCGACAACTCCTACCCCGGCTTCGTCGAGACCGGCCCGAACCGTGCGCTGGTGTCCTGGTACTCCTCGCACGAGAAAGACGCGACCGGCAAACCCATTACCGCGATCTACCTGGCGGATCTGGAAGTCGTGGACTGACGTCCGGGGAGGAATCGAAGGCATCCGATGCATCTTTCGGAAGGGTCACAAGGAGGATACGCATTGGAGACGCATGCAGGAAGCTGCCTGTGCGGCGCTGTGGTATGTCAGCACCGCCGAACTCCAGCAGCATGAAGAAGGTGTGCGATAGGAAACCAGGAGAATGCGCCATGAAGCCCAGACGTGATGCTTTCTCGCTGATCGAACTGCTGGTGGTCATCGCGATCATCGCCGTTCTCTCGGCCATCCTGCTGGTGGCCCTGGGCAAGGCCAGAAGACAGGCACAAGAGATAAAAAGCCGCAACGATCTGCGCCAGTACGAGATCATCCAGGAGTTAAAGGAGAGCGATCACTAATGGGATTTCGCAGGTGTTCCGCGCAGGCCGAACATGATAGGATGGGGCGTGTGGTGTGGGTCGAAATGGATGGACACAGGAGCACATCATGAGGACTACAATCGTGTTTCTCGTTGTCGCAGCCGCTATGACGCCAATAGATGGAGCGCGCGTCCGCGCAGGCGAGATCAACCCGCGAAAGGTGATTGATCTGAACGGCACATGGCAGGTGGCGGAAGGGTCGATGGACTCGATGCCGGCGCGGTTTGAGCATACGGTCCCGGTGCCGGGGCTGATCGACATGGCCGAGCCGGCCTTTGCCGAGGTGGGCAAGAAAAGCGAGCGGCGTCAGGCGTTCTGGTATCGGCGGACGTTCGCCGTCGATGGGCCGATTCCCGACGTCGCGATGCTCAAGCTCAACAAGGTGCGGTACGGCACGAAGGTCTGGCTCAACGGCCAGCTCGTGGGCGCGCATCTGCCGTGCTTTACGCCCGCACTGATGGACGTCAAACCATATCTCAAGGGAGACGGTCAAGAGAACGAGTTGGTCATCCGCGTCGGCGCCGACCGCGAGTCGCGCGCGACCGACGTGCCCAGCGGCTGGGACTTCGAGAAGTACCTCTATATTCCGGGCATCTATGATTCGGTCGAGCTGATCCTGACGGGGGCGCCGTACATCGAGAGCTTTCAGGTCGTGCCCGACGTCGCCAGCCAGACGGTGCGATTCGTCTCGACGGTCCGCAATCCCACGGGGCAGGATCAGGTGAACGTAACGTATCGGATTCGCGAGGCCCGGAGCGGCCGGGGCGTTCTCGCCAGGAGAATACGACTGTCCGAATTCGGTGACGATGCCCAGTTCCCTCTCTTTGACGATTTCCACCTGACCGATTGCCGCTTGTGGTCGCCCGAGGCCCCGTTTCTCTACGAGATCGAGGTGAACATCGGCAGCGACCAGGTTCGCACGCGGTTCGGGATGCGCTCGTTCGCGTTCGACCCCAAGACGGGGCGGGCGCTGCTCAACGGCGAGCCTTACATGATGCGGGGCACGAACGTCTGCGCGTACCGGTTCTTCGAGGACGCCGAGCGCGGCGACAAGCCCTGGGACCGAGACTGGGTGCGCCGGCTGCACGAGAAGTTCAAGGGCATGCACTGGAACAGCATCCGCTATTGCATCGGCTTTCCGCCGGAGTTGTGGTACGACATCGCCGACGAGGTGGGCTTCCTGATCCAGGATGAGTTCCCCATCTGGACGCTGGGCGAGGCGCCGGAGAAGCCGACCGCTGAGAAGATCATCCCCGAATACACGGAGTGGATGCGGGAACGCTGGAACCATCCGTGCGTTGTGATCTGGGACGCGCAGAACGAGAGCAACACGCCCGAGACGGGCAAGGCCCTCAGTGCGGTGCGGCATCTCGATCTCTCGAACCGGCCGTGGGACAACGGCTGGGCCGAACCGCAGAGCGAGCAGGATTGTGTCGAAGCCCATCCGTATCTGTTCATCAGCATGTTCAATCCCGACTGGGGCAATGCGAAGTTCAAAGGGCTCGCGGACATCGTCAACGTCTCGCCGATCCCATCTTTGCAGCAGGCCCAGCGGAAACTCAAGGTTCCCATCATCATCAACGAATACGCCTGGCTGTGGCTCAATCGCGACGGCACGCCCACGTGCCTGACCGCGAACGTGTACGAGAAGCTGCTGGGACCCGACTCGACGACGGAGCAGCGGCGGGTGCTGTATGCGAAGTACCTGGCGGCGCTGACGGAATTCTGGCGCAGCGGCCGGCAGTGCGCGGGCGTGCTGCACTTCTGCGGGCTGGGCTACTCCCGCGCGGGCGACCAGCCCCGTCCCGAAGGCGGCGCGACCAGCGACCACTTCATCGACCTGGAGAAGCTCACGTTCGAGCCCAACTTCGAGCGATACGTCCGTGATGCGTTTGCGCCGGTCGGGGTCATGCTCGACTACTGGGGCCAGGACGTGGCGGCCGGCGAGAAGCACGAATTCGAGATTGTCGTAACCAACGATCTGGCCCTGGAGCGGGAAGGCAACGTGCGGCTGCTGATCCACAAGGGCGATGCGCTCATCGCCCGCCAGGAGAAGCCGTGCAAGGTCGACGCCCTGGGCCAGAAGCGCCTTTCGTTCACGCAAACCGTTCCCTTCGATCCAGGCCTGTACCTCGTGATGGCCGATCTGGCGGTTGCCGGACAGGAACCGGTTCGCAGCGTTCGAGATCTGACCGTCGTGGCCAAGTAGATGAGGATGATAGCATGAAGGATCGAATCCAGACGCGCCGGGATTTTCTGCGGACGGCCGGCCTGTGCGCCGCAGGAGCTGCGCTATCGGGATGCGCCCCAGCCAAGCGCCCCACGGCCGGCATTGCTGAAACGCCCCAGGCGCAACCCAACATCCTCTGGATCACCTGTGAGGACACCAGCCCGCATCTGGGCTGCTATGGCGACCCGCAGGCGATGACGCCGAACCTCGACAAGCTGGCGAGCGAAGGGACGATCTACACGAAGGCGTTTGTCACGGCCCCCGTTTGCAGTCCCGTCCGGTCGTGCCTGATCACGGGTGTCTATGCGACCTCGCTCGGCAGCCAGCACCTGCGCTCCACCGTGCCGCCGCCGGCGTCGATCCAGCCGTTTCCCAAACTGCTGCGCGCCGCCGGCTACTACTGCTCGAACAATGAGAAGGAAGACTATAACTTCAAGGACACCACGATCTGGGACGAGTCGAGCGGCGCTGCGCATTGGCGCAACCGCCGGCCGGGGCAGCCCTTCTTCAGCGTCTTCAACTTCGTCTCCACCCACCAGGGCCAGATCAACGGCTCCGACGACGAATTCTTCGCGAAGTACCGCTCGAAGCTCGCGCCCGACGAACGTCACGATCCCGAGACGCTTGTCCTGCCGCCCTACTATCCCGAGACGCCGATGGTGCGGAACATCTGGGCCCGCTACTACGACCTCATCACGTTCATGGACAAACAGGTCGGCGATCTTCTCGCTCAGCTCGACGCCGACGGCCTGGCCGACGACACGATTGTGTTCTTCTTCGCCGATCATGGCCTGGGATTGCCTCGCTTCAAGCGCACGCTCTACGACTCCGGCCTGCACGTGCCGCTGATCGTGCGCGTTCCGGCGCGCTACCGCTCCCTGGCTCCGGCGTCGCCCGGCGGCCGGATCGATCGGCTCGTCAGCACCGTCGATCTTCCGCCGACCGTTCTGACGCTGGCCGGACAAGCCGTGCCGGAGCACATGCAGGGCCGTCCCTTCCTCGGGCCGCAGACCGCGCCGCCGCGCGACTATGTCTACAGCGCGTCCAGCCGGGTCGATGAAGCCTACGAGATGTCACGATGCGTCCGCGACAAGCGGTACAAGTACATCCGCCATTTCATGCCGCACCTGCCTTACATCCAGCCCAGCACATTTTGCGACCAGGCGGAGATCATGCAGGAGCTGCGGCGCATCGCGGCGTCAGGCTCGCTGACCGGGGCGCAAAGGCCCCTGTGGGAATCGACCAAGCCGGTCGAAGAGCTGTACGACACGCAGACCGATCCGCACGAGATGGAGAATCTCGCCGACGCGCCCGCGTATCAGGCCACCCTGAACCGCCTGCGAAAGGAGCTTCGCAACTGGATGCTGCAAACGAAGGACGTGGGGCTGCTGCCCGAGGCCGAGATGCACATCCGAGCCGCCGGATCGACGCCATATGAAATGGCGCGCCGGCCGGATCGGTATCCGCAATCGCGCATCCTGGCGTCGGCGATGCAGGTCGGTGCAGGGCCACAGGCGCTGCCCGCGTTGAAGACGAGTCTCACCGACCCCGACAGCGCCGTGCGGTATTGGGCCGTCGTCGCTCTGGAGGCACTGGGCGTCGAGGCGGTGCCGGCGCTCGACGCGATGGAGAACGCGCTGGACGATCCGAGTCCGAACGTGCGTTTCGTCGCCGCCGGCGTTCTGTGCCGACTCGGCCGGGGCGAGCGGGCTTTGCCCGTGCTGACGGCGGGGCTGAACGACCCGCGAGAGACCGTTGTCCTGCACGCCGCCCGCACGCTGGAGCTTCTCGGCGACAAGGCCCGTCCGGCCGTCGAGTCGATGGAGCGGGCCCGCCGGCGATACGTGAAACCCGACGGCAGCTACACAAACAACGATCACGCCATGTTCATCGCCTGGGCGCTGAAGAACGCGGTGGACCACTGCAAACCTTGACCGAACGGGAGTCACCAGCCTCATGAGCCAGGACCTCGATCCGACGGCCCCGCAGGGCAGCATGCGTTACGTCTTTCTGGTCAGCATCGTCGCCGCACTGGGCGGGCTGCTCTTCGGCTATGATACGGGAGTCATCAACGGGGCCATCGGACCGCTGACGGCTCACTTCGAACTCAACGACGTCCAGCAGGGCTGGGCCACCGGCTGTGCGCTGCTGGGCTGCGCGCTCGGCGCGGCCGGGGCCGGCGCGCTGAGCGACCGGATCGGGCGAAAGAAGGTGCTCATTCTTTCGGCCGTCCTGTTCCTGATCTCGGCCATCGGGACCGCGATCCCCAAGACCGTCACCACGTTCATTCTCTATCGCATCCTCGGCGGGATCGGCGTCGGCGCCGCGTCCTTCTCGTCGCCCATGTACATCGCCGAGATCAGCCCGGCGCGAATCCGTGGGCGTCTGGTCTCGGTCAACCAGTTCGCCATCGTTTCCGGCTTTCTCGTCGTCTACTTCGTCAACTACATCATCGCGCTGCAAGGCGACGAGATGTGGAACGTGCAGACGGGATGGCGCTGGATGTTCGGCTCCGAGTCGCTGCCGGCGGTGCTGCTGCTGGTCCTGCTGTTCTTTGTCCCGGAGAGCCCCCGGTGGCTGACCAAGCAGGGCCGATCCGACGAGGCACTGGGCATCCTGACGCGCGTCGACGGGGCCCGATATGCCCAGACGGAGTTGGCCGAGATCACCGACACACTGGCGCACGAAAGCGGTTCGCTCAAACAACTGCTGCAGCCGGGCATGAGGATCATTCTCGTGATCGGGATCGTCCTGGCGGTGCTCCAGCAGGTCACGGGAATCAACGTCTTTCTGTACTTCGGGACCGAGATTTTCAAGAAGATGGGCTCGGAAACAAACGCAGCGCTCCTGCAGACTGTCGTGGTGGGCGTGGTGAATCTGACGTTCACCGTCGTGGCGATCTGGACGGTGGACAGGCTCGGTCGAAGGCTGCTGATGATGATCGGCTCGGCCGGGATGGGCGTTTGCCTTTTCGCGATGGGGCTGGCCGCCTATCGGCAGGCGACCGGGCTTTGGATGTTGTTGTTCATCCTCGGCTACATCGCCTGCTTCGCCCTGAGCGTCGGGCCGGTTACATGGGTGATCCTTTCGGAGATCTTCCCCACGCGGATTCGCGGACGGGCCATGGCCATCGCAACGGTCTGCCTGTGGATCGCCAACTACGTCGTCTCGCAGACGTTCCCCATGATGGACGAGAACCCCTGGCTGGTCGCCACCTTCCGCCGGGGCTTTCCCTTCTGGCTCTACGGGGCCTTCTGCCTCGTCCTGTTCGTCTTCGTCCGGGCCTTCGTGCCCGAGACCAAGGGCAGGACGCTGGAGGAGATCGAACGCCGGTGGCTGGAATCGGCTGGCCGCCCGTAGAGGCGCACACCGACACAAGCCGGGCGAAATCAAACCAAGGAGGGCTCCCTTCCGGGTCCGATCGGGCAGACATCGACACGCCCGAGATTCAAAGAAGCCCCTGCGCGGCGGAGGGAGAGGAAAAGCGAGATAACACGCAGGGGCTTGAGGGCACATCCTGCTACTTCACTACCGAGAATATACCCTTTGCCTGTCGTCCGGTAAAGGAAAATTTGCCCGAAATTTTCTCCTGGGCACACCCCTCTCCTGGCGGGCAGCCGCTTGAAGAGCCGGGGCCATGTGGTATCCTATGCGGCAATGGAAAAGGCAATGCCCAGGCATATGACCCTGTCGAGTCACACGATCCCCATCGTGCCCCGTTACGCCGAGACCGACCGGGGCGGCGTGGTCCACCACAGCGTTTTTCCCGTCTGGTTCGAGATGGGACGAACCGAGTTGCTCCGCGCCAACGGCGTCGCCTACAAAGACCTGGAGGACGCTGGGATATTCTTCGTCGTGGCCGAACTGCAGATCAAGTACCGCCGGCCCGTGTTCTACGACGAGCCCCTGCTGCTGGAGACCACCTGCTCGAACGTCACGGCCGCCAAGGTCGAGCACACCTACCGCCTGCTGCGGCGCGAGACGGGCCTGCTCTTGACGGAGGGCGCCAGTGTGCTGGCCTGCATCAGCGCCGAACGCAAGCTCCGGCGCATCCCTGAATTCATGTATCCGCAGGACGCCTGACACGACGAGGCTTGCCGGGTGGAATACCGGCGGCCAATCGATTGAGACATTGACTTTGGGAGATAGAAGATGAGACGGTTGTGGTCGCGTGTGGTGGTGCTGTCGCTGATGGTTTTTGCTTTCTCGGCCTGCCCCCTGACGGCGGGGCTGCCCGTATATGTCACCTTCTGGTTCGATACGGAGGACTTCATCCTGCCCGAGGCCGACGACGCGGCGATGCGGCTGGCGGAGATGTTCACGGCCAGGGGAGTCCAGGCCACATTCAAGATCGTCGGCGAGAAGGCCCGGGTCCTGGAGGAGCGCGGGCGGGACGATGTGATCGCGGCGCTGGCGAAGAACGATATCGCCTATCATTCCACGTACCACAGCGTTCACCCGACGCCTTCGGAATACTGCCGGGACCTGACTTGGCAGGAAGGGGTTTCGGAGTTCACGCGGCGCGAGGGGGCCGGGCTTCGCACGCTGCGGAAGGTCTTCGGCGTCAACGCCTCCTGCTATGGCCAGCCGGGAGGGTCGTGGACCCCGCAGAGCTACGCGGCGCTGCGTGCATTCGACATCCCGCTCTACCTCGACGAGACCTCACACGTCAACGTGAACAACCGGCCCTTCTGGTATTGCGGCCTCGTGAACATCCTGAGGCTCGGCGACGCCGTCATACG